>JAKAML010000106.1 GCA_021812845.1 Pseudomonadota bacterium | reverse complement strand
GTTGCCGAGCTGGCGGATGGCCTCGAAGAACGGCAGGCCCTCGATGTCGCCGACAGTGCCGCCGATCTCGACGAGCACGAAGTCGACGTCCTCGTTGCCGGAGACGACGAACGCCTTGATGGCGTCGGTGACGTGGGGGATCACCTGCACGGTGCCGCCGAGGTAGTCGCCGCGGCGCTCCTTGGCCAGGATCTCCTGGTAGATGCGGCCGGTCGTGATGTTGTCGGATTTCTTGGCCGGGACGCCGGTGAAGCGCTCGTAGTGGCCGAGGTCGAGGTCGGTCTCCGCGCCGTCGTCGGTGACGAACACCTCGCCGTGCTGGTAGGGGCTCATGGTCCCCGGATCGACGTTGAGGTAGGGGTCGAGCTTCTTCAGACGGACGGAGTAGCCGCGCGCCTGGAGGAGCGCGCCGAGGGCGGCGGATGCAAGGCCTTTTCCGAGGGAGGAGACCACGCCGCCGGTAATGAAGATGTACCGCTGCATGGGCTTTGGTTCTGGCATGAAACCCCGCCGATTCGAAGCGTCAATTTCGCCTCGTCCACGAGGCTCTGGCGCGCCGTCCCGACGGCCCGCCGCATGGCGCGGCGGCGCATCCCGGCGGCCCGCCGCCGGGTGACCCGCCGCCGCCGTCCGTCGGCGGAGCTTACTTCGTCTGCGGGATCGCCGGGCCGGGCGGCTGGAGCTTGTCGAGGATGCCGCCGCGGCCGGGCTCGGCCGGCGCCGGGGCGCCGTCCTTCTTGGCGGCGGGGGCGGTCGCCGCGCCGGGACGGTCGAACGCGGAGGTGGGCGCGCGGTTCTGCTGGGCGAGGATCGACAGCAGGATGCTGGTCGTGAAGAACGCCGCCGCCAGCGCCGCCGTCGAGCGCGTCAGGAGGTTCGCCGTGCCGCGGCCGGTCAGGAAGCCGCCCGAGCCGCCGCCGCCGATGCCGAGCGCGCCGCCCTCGGAGCGCTGCAGCAGCACGACCGCGACCAGCGCCGCAGCGATCATGAGGTGGACGACGAGCAGGACGGTGGTCAGCATAGGGGCCTCTCGGGCAGGACGACGGGGGCTCGGGACCGCGCGCGGCACCGGCTCATGGGCGGGCTTCTACACCAGCCGTCCGCGGGCCGCAAATGCCGCCCGCCGCGCGCCCTTGCAGCGGTCCGGCGGGGCTATTCCACGGCGCCCGGCACCTTGAGCACCGATTGTGGCGCCCCGGGCGGGGCCTGATAGGCGTCGTCGGCCTTGGGCCTCGCCGCCGCGCGCTTCCGCGGCGCGGCGGGCGCGGCCCCGGCGGCGGCCGCACCCTCCGCACCAGGATTTGCCGCCTTGCCGTCGGGCGGCGCTGCGGACCGTGCCGCCTTCGGCATCGATTTCCGGGGTTTCGCTGGGGTCTCGGCGGCGGGGCTCGGCGGGGCGGCGGCCGACTGCGGCTCGAGCTCGGATCTGGCCTTGGCCTTTCCGTCGCGGCCCGCGGCAATGGCATCCACGGCCGGCCGGGCCGGCCGTGCCGGCTTCGCCTCGGCCGCCTCCTCGGCGGCCTGGGCGGCGGCGCCGCCGCAGCGGAACAGAACCTGCTCGTCGAGCTCGATCAGCCGCGCGACCTGCTGCAGCCGCTCGGCCGAGAGGTTGGCCTTGCCCCACGCGGCGCCGCGCTGCATCTCCGAGCGCAGCCCGCCGCCGGCGAGCTTGCCCTGCTCCGACTTCAGGGCCTCGCACGCCTCCTTCTCGAGCGGCGCGGCGGTCACCGGCCCGGGCGCGGCGACCACCACCGCCAGCACGAGCGCCGCCGTCGGCAGGGCGAGCAGGACCGGGGGCGGCGACGTTGCGACGGGTCGGCTCGGCATCGGGGGGTGCGATCCTCGAGGCCCGCCGGGAGGTGGCGGGACGTGGGTGTACGAACGCTGCGCACTATGCTCCGACGGGCGGGCGGCAGCAATGTGTCGCGTGCTCGGTGTCGTCAGCGCAGGGTCGCACGCGCCACTGCAACACCGCGTGCCGGCGGTCAGCCGGCCGCCGCATACGCCGCGACGATGCCGAGGAAGTCCTGGGCCTTGAGCGAGGCGCCGCCGACCAGGGCGCCGTCGACGTTCTCGACCGCCATCAGCTCGCGCGCGTTCTGCGGCTTGACCGAGCCGCCGTAGAGGATGCGCATCGCCGCGCCCTCGGCCGCGTACCGGCCGACCAGCGCCGCGCGGATCGCCGCGTGCACCTCCGCGACATCGGCCGCTGTCGGCGTCAGCCCGGTGCCGATCGCCCACACCGGCTCGTAGGCGACGACGGTGTTCGCCGCCGTCGCGCCGTCGGGCAGCGCGCCCCGCAACTGCCGCGCGACGACCGTGAGCGTCAGCCCCGCCGCCCGCTCGCCCGCCGTCTCGCCGATGCACACGATCGCCACGAGACCGGCGCGATGGGCGGCCTCGGCCTTGCGGCGGATCACGGCGTCGCTCTCGCCGTGGTCCGTGCGCCGCTCGGAATGCCCGACGATCACCGCCGTCGCGCCGGCGTCCTTCAGCATCTCGGCGGAGACGTCGCCCGTGTTGGCGCCGGAGGCGGCGACGTGGCAGTCCTGGCCGCCGAGTTGCAGCACCCCGCCGGCCGCCGTCTCCCCCCGCGCGACCTCGGCCAGCACCATCACCAGCGTCGCCGGCGGGCAGATCATCACGTCCGCCGCGGGCCGGCGCTCGGCGACCCCGTCACGCACCGCCAGCGCCTCGGCGATCGACGCCTTGAGGCCGTTCATCTTCCAGTTGCCGGCCACCAGCGGGCGAATGGCGGCGGTCGGCTTGGCCTGGGTCATGGTCTGTTCCTCGGGTCGCGGCGGCCACGCGCGCGGCCGGCCGGGCGCCAGTGGCCTCGGCGACGCGGCGCGGGGCTCGTCCTCGGACCCTCCTGGGGGCCCGCCGTGGCTTTTGCCGCATCGGCCGGCCGCTGGCAATCGGGGGGCGGCAAAGCGCGCACGTCCCGACACCGACGACGCCGGGCGCCGCTCCCGAGCCGTCGCGCACCCGTCGCGCACCCGCACCGCTCCGGCTGCGGAGCGTGCGTCGACCGGCCAGCAGTCGGCTTGCTTTTGGGGCCGGGCTGGAGTTGATAACGACTCCAATTCCGGCCGCGAGCGGCCGGTCGCTCCCACATGCGTGCCGTCGGCCCGAGGCAGTCCCGCCCGGCCGGCGCGCCGAACATCGAAAGACCGCCGGCGATGATGGATGCCTTGCGACGCGGTGCCCAGGGCTGGGTGGCCAAGATCCTGTTCTTCTTCCTCATCGCGAGCTTCGCGGTGTGGGGCATCGCCGACGTCTTCACCGGCTTCAACCGCGGCTCGCTGGCCAAGGTCGGCCCGACCGCCATCACCGCCAACGAGTTCCAGCAGGCCTACCAGAACGAGCTCTTCCAGATCTCGCAGCAGGCCGGCCGCCGCATCACCCCCGAGCAGGGCCGCCAGTTCGGGCTCGACACGCGCGCCCTGACCCGGCTGATCGGCTCGGCGGCGATCGAGAACTACGCCCGCTCGCTCGATCTCGCGCTGCCCGACCGCACGATCGTCGCCGACATCGAGGCCGAGAAGGCGTTCCAGGGCTTCGACGGCAAGTTCTCGCGCCAGGCGTTCGACGGCTACCTGCGCCAGATCGGCATGTCCGAGCGCGCGTTCTTCGCCGTCAAGCGCCGCGACGAGATCCGCGAGCAGCTCACCGGCGCCATGACCCAGTCGATCGCCGTCCCGGCGACGATGATCGACGTCATCCACGCCTACAGGGACGAGGCGCGGGTGATCGAGCACGTCACCATCGACCCGGCCAGGGCGGTGACGGTCGCCGAGCCCGACGAGGCCGCGCAGCGCGCCTACTACGACGCCAACAAGGCGCGCTACATGACGCCCGAGTACCGCCAGCTCGCCGTGCTCGATCTCTCGATCGACGCCATCGCCAAGGGCGCGGCCGTCACCGACGACGAGATCAAGGCCGCCTTCGAGAAGGACCGCGACACCTATTCCCGCGCCGAGCGCCGCCGCGTCGAGCAGATCGCATTCACCGACAAGGCGGCGGCCGAGGCCGCGCGCGGCCGCATCAAGAGCGGGCAGAGCTTCGCCGACGCCGCCAAGGAGGCCGGCGCCAAGGACAGCGACATCGCGCTCGGCCTCGTCGCCAAGAAGGACATGATCGACCAGAAGATCGCGGACGCCGCCTTCAAGCTCGAGAAGGACAAGGTCTCGGAGGTGGTCGAGGGCCGCTTCGCCACCGTCCTCGTCCGCGTCACCGAGATCCAGGCCGGCCAGGAGGCGACGCTCGATCAGGTCAAGGATCGCGTGCGTGAGAAGCTGGCGCGCGAGAAGGCCCGCGCCGAGGCGCAGAAGCTGCACGACGGCGTCGACGACAACCGCGCCTCCGGCAAGCCGCTCAAGGAGATCGCGACCGCGCTCAAGATCCCGTACCGCGACATCGCGGCCGTCGACCGCGACAACAAGACCCCCGACGGCACGACCGCGATCGAGGGCGCGGACGGCGACAAGATCGCCCGCGCCGGGTTCGAGGCGCAGATCGGCATCGAGCGCGACCCGGTCGAGCTCGCCGACGGCGGCTACGCCTGGGTCGATCTCGTCGCCAATACCGCGCCGTCCCAGAAGCCGTTCGAGGCGGTCAAGGCGGACGTCCGCGCCGAGATCATGGACAAGGAGCGCCGAATCGCGCTGGCCGAGCTCGGCCAGAAGCTCGTCGAACGGATCAAGGCCGGAACCACGCTCGCCGCCATCGCGCTCGAGACCGGTGGCAAGGCCGAGACCACGCTGCCGGTCACGCGGTCGGTCATTCCCCAGGGGCTGACCCAGGCCGCCGTGACCCAGGCCTTCATCCTCGCCAAGGGGGCCGCCGGCACCACCGACACCCCGGACGGCAAGTCGCGGATCCTGTTCCGCGTCGCCGACATCCGCCCCGCCGCAGCGGCCACCAAGGAGCAGCGCGACGCGCTCGCCGGCGAGCTCAAGGGGATGCTCGAGGGCGACATGCTGACGAGCTTCGTCGCCGCCCTCCAGAGCCGCCAGGGCGTGACCGTCAACGACGCCGAGTTCCGCCGCCTGACCGGCGCCGACCGGGCGCAGTGAGGGGGCGGCCGTGGCGACGATGGACGGGAGATCGGGCAAGAAGCCCCGTGCGGCCGCCGCCCACGGCCTCGACGCCGCGCCCGACGCTGCGACCTTCACCCGCCGCTACGAGGCGGGCGAGGCGCAGGTCGTCTGGACGCGCCTCGTCGCCGATCTCGAGACGCCGGTCTCCGCCTATCTCAAGTTGTCCGCCGCCGATCTCGGCGGCACCGGCGCGGCGAAGGCCGCCGCCAAGGGCGCGGCCGGGACGACGGACGGCGCGAAGCACAAGGCGCGGGGCAGGATCCCCGGCATCCTGCTCGAATCGGTCGAGGGCGGCGCCACCCGCGGCCGCTACTCCGTGATCGGCGTCGCCCCCGATCTCGTCTGGCGCGCGCACGGCGAGACGGCGGAGATCAACCATCAGCCAATGGCGCGGCCGGACGCCTTCAAGCCCGAGCCGCTGCCGACGCTGCAATCGCTGCGCGCGCTCGTCGCCGCCGCGCAGGTGCCGCTGCCGCCCGGGCTGCCGCCGATGGCGGCGGGCGTGTTCGGCTATCTCGGCTACGACACGATCCGCCTCGCCGAGAGCCTGCCGGGCGTCAACCCCGACGACCTCGGCGTGCCCGACAGCATGTTGATGCGGCCGACGCTGGTCGTCATCTTCGACAGCGTGAAGGACGAGATGACCGTCGTCACGC
>JAKAML010000105.1 GCA_021812845.1 Pseudomonadota bacterium | reverse complement strand
CGGGGCATGAGCGACCTGCGGCGCGGTGGACGCCGCCGCCGCGGAACCGACGCGGCCGGCGATCGTGTCGACCGTCGACGTGGCGGTGGCCGCTGCCGGCGCGGTCATGGCGCTGAGCATCCCCGAAAGTCCGGGCGGAACGGCGCTGAGGATGCCGTTCTTCTCCTGACCGAGCAGAACGGCGAGGGCGGTACCGGTCAACGACTTGCCCAATCTGTTGCCGAGCGCGGCCAGCACCATCGGCGCGGCGAGGCTCAGCAGCGACGAGGCCGAGCCGGCGCCCTTGAGGCCGGCGAGCGAACCGAGCGCGCCGGCGATGCCGCCGACATTCTTGCCGAACAGCGAGGAGAGCAGCGAGGTCGCGACCGAGCCGACCGGGCCGCCGGTGGCATTCGGCGCCAGCAGCGAGCCGACCGAGCCGAGAACGCCGCCGCCGGGGCCGAGCAGCGCGCCGATGGCGGGCTGCTTCACCATGTCGATGACACTGTTCATCATGGTCGAGTTGCCGGCACCGTTGACGAGCGCACCGAGCACGGCCGGGAACGCGGCGCCGAGCGCCTTCGACACGCCGCCTTCCGTCTCGCCGGTGGCGCGCGCCGCCGTGCGCAGGAAGTCCGGCGTCAGCAGGCCGGACAACAGATTGAGGGTACTCATCGACATAGTGCGTCTTCCTCCACTCGGGCGACTAAGCCACGACTTGCGGTCGGTCCGGTCGAACCGTCCGCGGCCACCCCTGCCCTTTCATAGTGCAAAAGTGTCCGCTGCGCTGTCCCGTCGAATTGACGAAACTGTCATCTCAGCCGGCGCTCGGGCCCTCGTGGCCAAATTGCCACAATCAAGTGCCGCAGGCGCGCTGCGGTATTGCCGGGCAGATTTCGGTCCGGTGCAGGATCGCCGCCGTCCTGCTCCAAGTCCCTACTCCACGTCGTCGACGACCACCCCGCCGCCGCCCTTGATGCGGTGAGCGAGCGTCGCCTCGATGAAGCGGTCGATGTCGCCGTCGAGCACGCCCGCGGTGTCCGACGTCTGCACCCCCGTCCTGAGATCCTTGACCATCTGGTAGGGCTGCAGCACGTAGGAGCGGATCTGGTGGCCCCAGCCGATGTCGGACTTGGCGGCCTGGTCGGCGAGCGCTTTCTCCTCGCGCTTCTTCAGCTCCATCTCGTAGAGCCGCGCCTTGAGCCGCTGCATGGCGAGCGCCCGGTTCTGGTGCTGGGAGCGCTGCTCCTGCGCGAAGATCATGATGTTGGTCGGCTTGTGCAGGATGCGGACCGCCGACTCCGTGCGGTTGACCGACTGCCCGCCCGCGCCCGACGAGCGCGCGAAGCTGACGTCGATGTCGGCCGGATTGATTTCGATGTCGATCGAATCGTCGACCACCGGATAGACGGTCACCGACGAGAACGAGGTGTGGCGGCGGGCATTTGAGTCGAACGGCGAGATCCGGACGAGGCGATGCACCCCGCCCTCGGTCTTGAGCCAGCCGTAGGCGTTCTGGCCCGAAATTTCCAGCGTCGCCGACTTGATCCCGGCCTCCTCGCCCGGGCTTTCGTCGACGAGCTTGACCTTGTAGCCCCGCCGCTCGGCCCAGCGCATGTACATGCGGAGCAGCATCGACGCCCAGTCCTGGCTCTCGGTGCCGCCGGCGCCGGCGTGAACCTCGAGATAGGTGTCGTTGGCATCGGCTTCGCCCGACAGCAGCGCCTCGACGCTCAGCCGCTGGGCCTCGTGATCGAGCCGCTCGAGCGCCGCCTCGCCCTCGCGCACGCTGGCGTCGTCGCCCTCCGCCTCGCCGAGCTCGATCAGCGTCAGGCCGTCGTCGAGCTCCTGCTCCATCCGCTTCACGCCCGCGACCGAGGCTTCGAGCGTCTGACGCTGGCGCATCACCTTCTGCGCCTCCGCCTGGTTGCTCCAGAGTGCCGGATCCTCGGCCTTGCGGTTCAGCTCCGCGAGCCGGTACTCCGCGGTCTCCCAGTCAAAGAGACCTCCTCAGGAGGGTGAGCGCCTCCTTGATGGACGAGACCGATTTCTGCGCTTCTGCGCGCATGGGATGCTCCCGTGGGATGGGGTGGGACGAGGGTCGCAGCGATATAGGCCGCGCCGGCCGGGCTGTAAACGCGGATGCGCGCGACGCGACGGCACGCGGTCACCACAGCCCGCCGCGACCGCCGGAGCCGACGTTGTTGGTCGGACGTCGCGGCACCGCGTCGTCGTAGGCGTTGGCCGGTCCCGACCCCGGCTGGCCGCCGCCGGGCAGGTTGGGGTCGGAGAAGCCGATCACGGAATAGGCGTCGTCGGGCTCCTCGCTCGGCTTGAAGGCTTCCATGATCGTCTGCTCACCCTCCGCGCCCTGGGCGCGCAGGCCGGTCTTCATGTTGATTCGCACGAGCTTGATGCCGGGCGGAATGCGGAACGGGGTCGCCGGCTTCTCGGCCAGCGCCATCTTCATGAAGCTGCCGAAGATCGGCGCCGCGACATGGCCGCCGGTCTGTCCCTTGCCCATGGCCTTCGGCGTGTCGTAGCCGACGAACACGCCGACCACGAGGTCGGGCGTGTAGCCGACGAACCAGGCGTCCTTCTCCTCGTTGGTCGTGCCGGTCTTGCCGGAGATCGGGCGCCCCAGCGCCTTGAGCGAGGTCGCCGTGCCACGCTGGACGACGCCCTCCATGATCGAGGTCATCTGATAGGCGGTGTGCGGGTCGACGATCTGGCGGCGGTTGTCGACGATCTCGGGCTCGGGCTGACCCGACCACGCCTCGGCCTTGCAGCCGTCGCAGACCCGGCCGTCGTGCCGCCACACGGTCCTGCCCCAGCGATCCTGGATGCGGTCGACGAGCGTCGCGCGCACCTGCTTGCCGCCGTTGGCCAGCATGGAATAGGCCGTCGCCATCCTCAGCAGCGTCGTCTCGCCGGCGCCGAGCGACATCGACAGCACCGGCAGCAGGTCGTCGTAGATGCCGAAGCGGCGGGCGTACTCGGTGATGATCGGCATTCCCATGTCCTGGGCCAACCGCACCGTCATCTGGTTCCTCGACTTCTCGATGCCGATGCGCAGCGTCGTCGGTCCGTAGGATTTCTCCTTGTTGTAGTTCTCGGGCTTCCAGATCTCGCCGGGCCGGCTCTCGATCTCGATCGGCGCGTCGAGCACGATCGAGGTCGGCTTGTAGCCGTTGTCGATCGCGGCGGCGTAGACGAACGGCTTGAACGACGAGCCCGGCTGCCGCTTGGCCTGGATGGCGCGGTCGAACTGGCTCATGGCGAAGCTGAACCCGCCGGCGACCGCATGGACACGCCCGGTGTGGGGATCCATGGCGACGAGTCCGCCGCTGACCTCCGGGATCTGCATCAGCGACCAGACACCGGTCGGGGCGGCAGGATCCTTGGGCGAGACGTAGATGACGTCACCCGGCGCCAGCACGTCCGACACCAGCTTGGGGTCGGTCTTCCGCGGCAGGGTCTTGGCCCACTTGATCTCGTCGAAGCCGACTTCGACCGCCTCGCGCTGCGGCACCAGCGTGCCGTCGGCCTGCTTCTGCGGCTTCAGACCGACGACCGCCTTGGCCTTCTGGGCATCGAGCACCACGCCGAGGCGCCACGGCTGGATGTCGGCCGGGCTGTCGATGGCGCCGAGGGCGAAACCCCAGTCGCCGGCGATGTCGATCCGCGCCACCGGGCCGCGCCAGCCCTGCTGGCGGTCGAACGCGACGAGGCCGTCGATCAGCGCCCGGCGGGCCATCTGCTGCAGCTTCGGGTCGAGCGTGGTACGGACGGAAAGGCCGCCGGCGTAGAGCTTCTCCTCGCCGTACTGCGTGAACAGCGACCGGCGAACCTCCTCGGCGAAGAACTCCGCCGTCGAGATGTGGGTGCCGAACGGCCGCGGATTGACCGACAGGTCTTTTTTCTTGGCCTCCGCCGCCTCGGCTTTGTCGAGGTAGCCGTTCTGGACCATCTCGTCGAGGATCCAGTTGCGGCGCTCCCTGGCGCGCCGCTTGGTCGTATCCGAGCGGAACGGGTGGTAGTTGTTCGGCGCCTTCGGCAGCGCGGCGAGGTAGGCGGCCTCGTGCGGCTCGAGATCCTTGAGCTCCTTGTTGAAGTAGTTGAGCGACGCCGCCGCGACGCCATAGGAGTTGAGGCCGAGGAAGATCTCGTTCAGGTACAATTCCAGGATCTTGTCCTTGGAGTAGGCGCGCTCGATTCGGATCGCGAGGATCGCCTCCTTGATCTTGCGCTCGAGCGTGCGGTCGTTGGTCAGCAGGAAGTTCTTGGCGACCTGCTGGGTGATCGTGGACGCGCCCTCGGTGCGGCGGTCGGACCCCTTCGCCTTCGCCTCGACGGCTTTGTAGACGGCGCGCGCGATGCCCTGGAAATCGAGACCGCCGTGCTCGTAGAAGCGCTTGTCCTCGGCCGACAGGAAGGCGTGCAGCACGCGCTTCGGGATGGTGTTGATCGGCACGAAGATACGCCGCTCGCGCGCGAACTCCGCGATCAGCGAGCCGTCGTGCGCATGGATGCGCGACATCACCGGCGGTTCGTATTTCGCGAGACTGTCGTAGTCCGGCAGATCCTGTGAGGCCTTCCACAGGAAGAAGCCGGCGACCGCCGAGCCGACCAGGAACAGTACCACGCCCGCGGCGAACGCGAATCCGAGAAAGCTGAGCAGCAGGCTCTTGCGCCGCTTGCGCTTTTTCCTCGGCTCGGCCGGCGGTGGGTAGACGGGGGCTCGCATTCGCATCGATGTCCGTTGGAGAGCCGGGTTCTACTGCGGTTTTCGCAATGCAGCAAGATCGCGACGCGCACCGGCCAATCTATCACGCATTGTGGCATCACGTCGTCCGCGGCACGAGCTTTTCCAGTCCCGGGCCCGGCCTTCGTTCACGGCGTGCCGGCCGCCCGTCGTGAGAAATACTGATCGACGGCTTGCGCGATCGCCGCGGCAACCTGCCGCTGCCAGTCGGCCGAGATCAGAAGCTTCTCGTCGTCGGGGTTGCTCATGTAGCCGAGCTCGACCAGCACCGACGGCGAGCCGGACTGCTTCAGGACCTTGAACGCCGCCGAACGCTGCGGGTCGCGCGACAGCGAGATCGACTTGCCGAGCCGCCCGACCAGGACGCGCGAGAAATCGGCGGAGAAGTTGGCCGTCTCGCGCTTCAGGAGATCGATCAGGATCGACCGCACCTGATCCTGGCCCTCGACCTCGACCGTATCGAGGCCGGCGATGCGGTCGGAGGCATTCTCCTTCTCGGCCATCAGCCGCGCGAGATTATCGGAGGCCCGCTCCGACAGCGTGTAGACGGAGGCGCCGCGGATCGCGCCCGCGAGCGACTTCTGATCGATCGAATCGGCATGGAGCGAGATGAAGAGGTCCGGCCCGTGCCGCCGCGACAGCTCGAGCCGCTGGTCGAGCGACACGAACACGTCGGTCTGGCGCGTCATCATGATCTGGTAGCGGCCGAGCTGGGCGAGCGCCGCCTTGAGCTGCCGCGCCACCGCCAGCACCACGTTCTTTTCGTAGAGGTTGCTGCCGCCGATGGCGCCCGGATCGATTCCGCCGTGCCCGGCGTCGATCATCACCACCGGCCTGGCGCGGGTCTTGGCCGGCACCACGGCATGGTCCTCGTTGATCGCCGGCTTCTGGCTCGCCGCCGCCGCGGCCGCGGCCGCCGCCCGCGCCGCACCGGTCCCCGCGCCGAATGTCTGCGCATCGGTCGGTGTGAAGTCGATGGCGAGGCTCACGCCCTTCCCGTCCGCGTCGGCCCGCATTTCCG
>JAKAML010000104.1 GCA_021812845.1 Pseudomonadota bacterium | reverse complement strand
CAAGGGCCAGCTCGACTTCGCCCTGTTCCCGCTCGACTACGCCGCCGGCCGCCACCCGCAGTTCTCGGCGACGCTGATGCCCGGCCTCGTCGGCAATCACGACCGCGCCATGCGCCTCAACAGCTCGCCGTTCATGGCCGACGTGAAGAAGATCATCGAAGGTGCCGGCGCGATCGTCATCGCCGACAGCTGGCTGTCGGGCGCGTTCGCCTCCAAGAAGGGCTGCATCACCTCGCCTGACACCGTCAAGGGCCAGGTCATCCGCGCCGCCGGCCCGGCCTTCGAGCAGATGCTGGCCGCGGCCGGCGCGTCGATCAGCTCGATGCCGTCGTCGGAGATCTACACCGCCATGCAGTCCGGCGCGCTCGACGCCACCAACACCTCGTCGGAGAGCTTCGTCTCCTACCGGCTGTTCGAACAGGTCAAGTGCCTGACCGCGCCCGGCGAGAACGCGCTCTGGTACATGTACGAGCCGCTGCTGATGTCGAAGCAGGTGTTCGACAAGTTGAACGACGCACAGAAGAAGGCGATCCTCGACGCCGGCAAGAAGGCCGAGACCTACTTTCTCGCGGAAGCGAAGAAGGGTGACGACAAGATGATCGAGGCGTTCAAGAAGGCCGGCGTCAAGGTCGTCGAGATGTCGAAGGCCGACTATGACGCCTGGCTCAAGGTCGCCGAAGGCTCCGCCTACAAGAAGTTCAACGAGGACGTGAAGGGCGGCGACGAGCTGATCAAGAAGGCGCTCGCCGTCAAGTAGCCATGGGCCAGGGCGATCCCACGGCCAGCCAAGACGGGGCGGGCGCGACCAAGCCCGCCCCGGACGCCGCCGTGATCGAGGCGCTCGCGAATGCGGGTGTCGACATCGAAGGCGTCACGCCCGAGATCAGGACCGCGACCCGGCATCCGCTGGTCCGCGCGATCGAGGCCCTCACCACAGCATTCGGCGTAGTGTCCGCGCTGCTTCTGGTCGCCGCCGCCGTCGTCGTCTGTCAGATGATCTTCGTACGCGCGGTGCTCGGCTGGTCGACGATCTGGCAGACCGACTTCGTGGTCTATTCCGCCACCGCGTCGATCTTCCTCGGCGCCGCCTACGTGCTCTCGCAGAAGGGGCACGTCGGCGTCGACTTCATCCAGTCGCAATTGCGCGGCGGGGTGCGTCGCGCCGTCGACCGCTTCGGCATGATCGCCGGCTTCCTGTTCTGCGCGATCATGGCCTATGCGAGCTGGCACTACTTCCACGAAGCGTTGACCGAAGGCTGGCGCACGGAGACCGTGTGGGCGATCCCGCTCTGGATCCCGACCTTGCCGCTGCCCCTGGGCTTCGGCCTGCTCTGTCTCCAGTACGTCGCCGAATTCATCAAGTACGAGGGGAGCCGACGATGACACCGGTCTTGTCGGGCACGCTGCTGATGCTCGGGCTCCTGGCCCTGCTGGCGAGCGGAATGCCGATCGCCTTCGCGCTGGGTCTGGCGGCGCTCGGCGGGCTGCTTCTCGCCAAGGGGCCGGGGGTCACCGATGTCCTTGCTGAGACCATCTTCGGCGGCATCGCCAATCTCGCCTACGTCTCGATCCCGATGTTCGTGCTGATGGGCGCCGCCGTCGCCGCCACGCCCGCCGGCCGCGACCTCTACTCGGCGCTCGACCGCTGGCTCGGCCGCGTACCGGGCGGTCTCGTCCTCTCCAACATCGGCGCCTGCGCCGTGTTCGCCGGCATGACCGGCTCCTCGCCCGCCACCTGCGCCGCGATCGGCAAGATGGGCATCCCCGAGATGCTGAAGCGCGGCTATCCGGCCTCGGTCGCCACCGGCTCGATCTGCGCCGGCGGCACGCTCGGTATCCTGATCCCGCCGTCGGTCACCATGATCGTCTACGGCATCGCGACGGAGTCCTCGATCGGGCGCCTGTTCCTCGCCGGCGTCATGCCGGGCCTGATGCTGACGGCGATGTTCATGGCCTGGGCGCTCTACGACTGCTGGCGCAAGGGCTACCGCTTCGACGACATGGGCAAACGCTACTCGCTCGCCGAGAAGTTCGCCGCCCTGCCGCGCGTGGCTCCCTTCATCATCATCATCGTCGGGACGCTCTACGTGCTCTACGGCGGCATCGCGACGCCGTCGGAGGCCGCGGGTGCGGGCGCGCTGATCACGCTCCTGACGGTGACGCTCATCTATCGGCTGTTCACGCTGAAGCCACATCTCGGCATCTTCCAGTCGACGATGAAGGAAAGCGTCATGATCATGATGATCATGGCCGCCGCGGAGCTGTTCGCCTTCGCGCTCTCCTCGCTGTTCATCACCCAGACCGTGGCGCAGTCGATCGCCGGGCTCGGCGTCAACAAGTGGGTGCTGCTGGCGATCGTCAACGTGTTCCTGCTCGTGTCGGGCATGTTCCTGCCGCCGGTCGCGATCATCGTCATGTCGGCGCCGCTGCTGTTCCCGATCATCACCCAGGCGGGCTTCGACCCCTACTGGTTCGCGGTGATCCTCACGATCAACATGGAAATCGGGCTCATCACGCCGCCCGTCGGGCTGAACCTCTTCGTCATCAACGCGATCGCTCCCGACGTTCCGACGCGCGAGGTGCTGTGGGGCTCGCTCCCCTACGTCCTCGTGATGATGCTCGGTATCGTGATCCTCTGTATCTTCCCCGAGATCGCGACCTGGCTGCCGAATTACGTCATGGGTCCGATCAAGTAGTGACCAGCGACGGGACCACACGATGACCGCGAAGATCGCCTCCCCAGTGCCCTCGACCGCAACGGCGCCCGGCGGCCCCGCCGCCGTGGCGGCGCCGGGCCCGCATCCCGTGCCGCCGGCGACGATGGCGGGTCCGCTTGCCGGCGTCGTTGTCATCGACCTGACGCGCGTGCTCGCCGGGCCCTACTGCACCATGGTGCTGGCCGACCTTGGCGCCCGCGTCATCAAGGTCGAGCAGCCCGGCACCGGCGACGACAGCCGCGCCTACGGCCCGTTCGTCAACGGCGCCTCGGCCTATTTCGCCTCGCTCAATCGCGGCAAGCAGTCGATCGCGCTCGACCTCAAGACGGCGGCGGACCGCGCGATTTTCGACGCGCTGCTCGCCAACGCCGACGTGGTGGTCGAGAACTTCCGGCCCGGCACGATGGAGAAGCTGGGCTACGGCTGGGAGACGCTGCACCAGCGCCACCCGCGCCTGATCTACGCGGCGGCGTCGGGCTTCGGCCACTCGGGGCCCTATTCCAGGCGCGCCGCCTACGACATGGTCGTTCAGGCCATGGGCGGCATCATGTCGATCACCGGCCATCCCGGCCAGCCGCCGGTGCGCGTCGGCACCTCCATCGGCGACATCACCGCCGGGCTCTTCACCGCCATCGGCGTCAATGCCGCGCTCCTGCATCGCGCCGTCACCGGAGCCGCGATCAAGGTCGACGTGGCGATGCTCGATTGCCAGGTGGCGATCCTCGAGAACGCGATCTCCCGCTATGCCGCGACCGGCGAGGTGGCCGGGCCCATCGGCGCCCGCCACCCCTCGATCTCGCCCTTCGCCGGCTTCGAGGCCAGGGACGGCTGGATGGTCGTCGCCGCCGGCAACGACGCCCTGTTCCAGAAGATGTGCGACACGCTCGGCGTACCCGCGCTCGCCAAGGACAGGCGATTCCTCACCAATGCGCTCCGTACCGAGAACTGGGAGCCTCTGTTCGCGGAGATCAACCGCGCCTTGAAGGCCGGCACCGTCGATCACTGGCTCGCGCGGCTTGACGCGGCCGGCGTGCCCTGCGGGCCGATCAACGCGATCGACAAGGTTCTCGCCGATCCGCACGTCCGCGCCCGCAACATGGTCGTGACCGCCGACGATCCCGACGTCGGCGTGCTGCAGATGGCGGGCAATCCGATCAAGCTCTCGAGTTTCGCCGACCCCGCGACGCGCGCCCCCGCTCCGAAGCTCGACCAGAACCGGGCGGCGATCCTCGGCGAGTTCGCCCCGGAGAGCCTCCCCGCGCCGCCGCAGGAGTCGACGACGGCGCTGGTCGCGGCGGCGTTGCCGGCCGCGGCCTCGGCGGCGGTGCAGGCGTCGCGCAGCGCGCTCAGGTGGATCGAGCACCTGCGCCGGGCCGTCGGCCTCGATTCCGCGCCGATCGACAGCGTTCCCACCGGAGGGGCATTCATCGACCGCGCACGCGCGCTGTCCGACGCCCTGCTCTCGGAGCGCGGCGAGGTGCTGGGCACGGTCATCGCCCACGACCTCGTGCGGCTGATCCGCTCCGCCTCGTCGAGCGAGCTGGTCGAGTTCCTGACGATGGTCGCCACCCGCTACGCGCCCGACCCGAAACGCATCGCCACCGCTGCCGAAGCCTGGCGCAAGGATCCTTCCGAGCGTCGCCTCGCGATCCTCGCCGCCGCCGTCGAGGCGCCGCGGCAGGAGCTGTTCCGCCGCATCAACATGGGGCCCGACGGCACCGCGACGCTGGTCGATCTCCGGACCTTCGCGCTCGAGCAGCTTGCCGCCAACCCCGACCTGGCGCCGGTCGACGCCGATCTCCGGCACCTGTTCGGCTCGTGGTTCAACCGCGGCTTCCTCGAGCTCAGGCGCATCGACTGGCATACGCCCGCCGCCGTGCTCGAGAAGCTGATCGCCCACGAGGCCGTGCACGCCATCGACGGCTGGGACGACCTGCGCCGCCGCCTCGCCTCCGACCGGCGCTGCTTCGCCTTCTTCCACCCTGCGCTGCCCGACGATCCGCTGATCTTCATCGAGGTGGCGCTGGTCGACCGCTTGTCGGCGAAGATCGAGCCGATCATCCGCGCCGCGCATCCCGACGACGACGATCTCGCGGCCGCGACCGCCTCGACGGCGGTGTTCTATTCGATCTCCAACTGCCAGCCGGGCCTCAAGGGGGTCTCGTTCGGCAATTTCCTCATCAAGCAGGTCGCGGCCGACCTCGCCCGCGAGCTGCCGGCGTTGACGACCTTCTCCACCCTCTCTCCGATCCCCTCGTTGAGGACCTGGATCGAGGATCCGGCGACCGCGCTCGAGCGGCATCTGCCGCGCGATCTCGCCGCCCGTGTGCTCGCGGAGACGAAGGCGGCGTCGCTGCGCGACGGCATCGCACGGCTCGCGGCGACGGCCGAGGCCGAGGGCTACGCCGACGCGACACTGCTCAGCGACGTGCTCGTGCGGCTTGCCGCGCATCTCGTCGCCGGCACGGGCACCGAGAAGGGCCCGCGCGATCCCGTCGCCCGGTTCCATCTCGGCAACGGCGCGCGCATCGAGCGCATCAACTGGATGGCCGACCTGTCGCGCAAGGGCGTCCGCGAGTCTTACGGCCTCATGGTCAACTACCTCTACGACCTCGCGAGCATCGAGGCCAACCACGAGGCGTTCGCCAACCGGCGGCCGGTGGCCACCTCGCGGAGCGTCGCGGAGCTGCTCGATCTGGGCGACGTCTCGGCACGGTCGCGCTCCCTGCTCGAGCAGGTCGACGCCGCGATTGGACTGCGCACGCGAAAAAGCTGAGCAAGGTCGCGCCGCCGGGCTCTCAGCCGCCGCGCACCGTCACCAGGCCCTTGATCGCGCGCGCGCGCACGACCTTGCCGACCGGCGACATCAGCTCCTTCTTCGCCTCGACGATGATGACGCCGCCCAGCCGCGGCGCGAGGCGACCGGCCAGCCGCTCCCACGACGACGCCCACGGGTGCAGCATGAACCGGCGGTCGATCGGCGGTATGTGCAGCGCGTTGGCCCAGGTAACCGGCGTGAACAGCGCGTCCGTCAGCAGCCGCTCGAGCTGGCTGCGGCTGTAGGG
>JAKAML010000103.1 GCA_021812845.1 Pseudomonadota bacterium | reverse complement strand
GGATTGAGGCGGGCCACCGTGTCGAGCGCGCTTTCCACCTTGGCGCGGCCGACGTGCGGGGTGTCGTGGACGATCTGGCGCTGCAGGTTGTCGAGGGAGACGTGATCGTCGTCGACGATGCCGATCGTGCCGACGCCTGCAGCCGCCAGGTAGAGGATGATCGGCGCGCCGAGCCCGCCGGCGCCGACGACCAGCACGCGCGACGCCTTGAGGCGCTGCTGGCCCTGTCCGCCGATGTCGCGCAGCACGAGGTGGCGCTTGTAGCGCTGGATCTCTTCGGTGGTCAGTGACGGCGTCATCTCGCCCTTCCGTTCGGAGCCGGGCCGGCCGTTCAGTCAGAGGTCGAGGCGGCCGGTCCGGTCATTATCGCCCCGATCCTTCGCGCGGCCAAGCTCGGGCACAGGCTCGCGCCCGAATGCCCCCGTCGCCCCGGTTGCCCCGGTCGCCATGGAACGACTTCCGTCGTCGGCCGTTGGACGACCAGGACGACGTCTTCCGCGACAAGGGAGCGACCCCGCCGTGCAACAGCCCTTCGACCGTTCCGCCATGACCCGCGACGCCGCAACGCCGCGCCGCGACCGGAGCCCGGCCCCGCCGGCCGCGGCCGCGACCCCTGCCGCCTCCGCGGATGCCGACGAGCCCGACATCTTCCGGGCTGTGATCGGCGCGGCGGAGCGCAATCCGGTGCTGGCGCTGACGGCCGTCGCCGCGATCGGGGCCATCACCGCCATGGCCTTGATGCCGAGCCGCACGCCGACCTCCCGGCTTCGCGCGCTGGAGCGGCAGGCGCGGCGCCGGGCGGCCGACATCGAGCGCGGCATCCAGTGCGGCCTCGACCGCTCGGGCGTCGCGCGCGGCATGGACGAATTGTCGTCGGCGCTCGCCGCCCGGTTCGGCGACGTGGATCTGTCGCGCCTCGAGCCGCTCGGCGCGCGCGTCTTGTCCTACGTGGAACGTGCGCTGGACCGACTGGGTTCGGCGTCGCGCTGACCGGTCCGCCCGCGGCCGCGAGGGAAGGGTTCTCCGCCGCCCTTCACTCGGCCCGCCTTCACTTGGCCAGATAGTTCCGGTGCACGAAGTCGCCGGACGCGCGGCGCGCCTCGACATAGAGCGCGGCGGCGGTATCGCGAACCTCCCGCTGCATCAGCTTGCCGACCGGCTTCGCTTCGCGCTGGCCCTGCTCCGCGGCGGCGAGGAACGCCGCGACGTCGGCGGGCCTAGGGATGCTTGCCCCTGCCGGCGCCGGTGGCGCCGCGCCGCTGCCACTCCCGACGACCGCGGGCCGCTCGCCGATGGCCTCGGTCACGCTGGCGTTGAGAAGCTTGGGCCACATCTTCAGGAACAGGCCGTTCGAGGGATAGACGTCGGCGCTGTTCAACTTTCCATTGACGGCGAACACGAGCCCGACGACGTCGCCCTGCCCGGCGGTCTTGTCCCGGAGGGCTGCGAGGTAGGCGGCCCTGGCCGCCTTCAGCTTCTCGTGCTCGAGCGTCAACTGAAGGCTCGATTTCGATTCGGGCGCCGCTACCGACGCCGCGCCGAGGCCGGCGGCGAGCTTCATCTGCGTCTTGGCCACCTCCTGCCAGACCTCGCCCTGCCGCGAGCCGGTGTCGCTCCGACCGGCAAGGCGCTGCTCCGGGAGCGCGTTCGGCAGGCGATCGGTATAGCTCGGCACGCGGACGGTCCGCTCGGCCGTCGGTGCCGCCGCCGAGACCGCGGGCTTGTTGATGGCAAGCTTGGCCTCGCGCGAGGGCAGCGCCTCGCGCGACACGGCGAAGGCAGCCACGCTCTCGGTGCCGCGCGGCGCCCAGCGGCCCTGCTCGACGCAGTAGGAATCGATCGGTACGCGGCCCGAGCGCGGCGGCACCACGAGGCTTGTCGTCAGCACGCGGTCCTGCTTGCCGCCCTTCACGATGTCGCCAGTCTGGATGAAAACGTCGTCGTCACCCGTGTTCTCGATCTCGAGCCGGTTGACGTTGCCGGTCTCGAGCACTTTCACCGCGCCCTTCTCCAGCGCCTCGGCGAGCGTCAGCGGCACCGGGCCGGCCGCGCTCGGCCCGTGGACGAAATAGACCGTGAGATTGTCGTGGGTGAAGGGCCCGGAGATGCGGGTCGCCGCTCCGGCGGCCGCTGCGTTCCGTTGGGTCTCCTCTGCGGCGGCGGTGCCCAGGTGACCGGCGGCCATGGCGACGGCGGCGCCGGCGAGACTGGCGAAGGAAAGGAACGATAGCATACGCATGAGCAAAACTCCCTTTCTCGACAACGCGATACCGGACTCGCTTACGCCGGCATTGCGGCGCGGCCGCGGGCGCGCTGTGGCGGCGGCGCGATGGGCCGGTGACGGAACCGCGGCGGCCGCGCCACCGAGAAGCCAGCCGCAAATGTTGCGCGCGGCCGATCCCGCGGCCCCGCCCGTGTTAACGTGGCGTTAACCGAAGCAAGGAACGGTCGGTCCATGACGTCCGCCTCCCCAACTCCGGGCTCGTCCGCGCCGGATGTCGATCCCTCGGACGAGCCGGCACTCGTCCTGCCGCTCGGCGCCGATCTCGAACGCGCGGTCGCCGACTGGCTCCGGCACCTCGACCAGGGTCGCGGTCACGCCGCGCACACACTATCGTCCTACGCCCGCGATCTAAGCCAGTTCCTCGGCTTCCTCGGCCGTCACCGCGGATACCCGCCCTGCCTCGGCGACATCGCCGGTCTCGACGCCCGCACCGTGCGCGCGTTCATGGCCGGCCGCCGCCGCGCCGGTTCCGGCTCGCGTTCGCTGTCGCGCACCATGTCGGCGTTGCGCATGTTCTTCCGCTGGCTCGAAGCCGAAGGCACGCTGAAGAACCGGGTGGTGATGCAGGTTCAGCTTCCCAAGGTGCCGCATTCCGTGCCGAAGCCGTTGAACGTCGAGAAGGCGCTGGCCGTCACGCGGGCCGGGACCGAGGCCGAGCTCGACTGGGTCGCCGCGCGCGATGCGGCCGTGCTGCTGCTACTCTACGGCTGCGGCCTGCGCATCTCCGAGGCGCTGGCGATCGTCGTCCGGGACGCGCCGGTGCGCGGCCGCGATACGCTCCGCGTCGCCGGCAAGGGCGGCAAGGAACGCATGGTTCCGGTTCTGCCGGTCGCGCAGGCGGCCGTGGCCCGCTACATGACGCTCTGCCCCTACCCGCTCGAGCCGGACGGCCACCTGTTTCTCGGCGCCAAGGGCGGACCGCTGTCGCCGCGGCTGATCCAGCTCGCGATGCAGCGGTTGCGCGGCGCGCTGACGCTGCCCGACACCGCCACCCCGCACGCGCTCCGCCACTCGTTCGCCACCCACCTGCTCTCCGCCGGCGCCGACCTGCGCCAGATCCAGGAGCTGCTCGGGCACGCCTCGCTGTCGACCACCCAGGTCTACACCGAGGTCGACCGCGACCGCCTGCTCGCAGTCTACGACCGCGCCCATCCCCGCGCGGGGCGGTCCTAACCACTCTTTAGCCATGTGCCGCGGCGAAACTGCCGGATGCCGTTCGTTCGGGCATACTCGACGGCCGGGCTCGATCCCGTCCGCCGCGCGACAGGAGTCGACATGCGCATTCGCTCCCACCGCCGCGCCGCGGCCGTCCTGACGGCCGCCTTGTCGCTGCTGGTCGGCTTCGCCGCGGCGCCCGTCGTGGCGAAGACGGACGCCAAGTCGCGGTCGCCGAGACCGCCGCTCGTCGAATGCCGCGGCGTCGACATGCTCGACGAACTGAAGTCGAGGGATCCGGAGACCCATGCGCGGGTGCTGGCCGACGCCGCGCGGACCGCGAACGGCGAGGCCATGCTGTGGCGCATCGAGAAGGCGGGCGCAGCGCCGTCGCATCTCTTCGGCACGATGCACGTCACCGACAACCGGATCACGAGCTGGTCGCCGGCGGTGGCCGCGGCGATCGGAGGCTCGCGCACGGTGCTGCTCGAGGTCGCCGACCTTTCGCCCAAGGCGCTGATGAGCGCGATCACCCGCGCGGCGCGGCTCCTCGTGTTCACGGACGGGCGGCGGCTCGACACCCTGCTCGAAGCCGACGAGTTCGCCAAGGTTCAGGCGGCGGTCGAGAAGTCCGGCCTGCCCGGAAATCTCGCCGCCATGTTCAAGCCGTGGCTGATCTCGACCCTGCTCGCCGTCTCCGAGTGCGAGAAGCGGAACGCCGACGTCGGTCACCCGGTGCTCGACAGCAAGATCGCGCTCGAGGCCCAGGCGCGGAATATCCCGGTGGTCGGGCTCGAGACGGTCGACAGCCAGCTCGCGGCGATGGCCGCCGTCCCCGATGCCGAGCAGATCGCCATGCTGCGCATGGGGCTGAGGTTCACCGACCGCAGCAACGACATGCTGGAAACCCTGACGCGAATGTACCTCAACCGGCAGATGGGCGCGGCGATGCCGTTCAACCTGGCGCTGGCCGCCTCGGCAGGGGTCGAGACCGGTGCGTTCGGCGGCTTCCAGCGCGAGCTGCTCGTCAAGCGCAATCGCAAGATGCTGGATGGCGCCAAGCCCCATCTCGCCAAAGGCGGCGCCTTCGTCGCCGTCGGCGCGCTGCACCTTCCCGGCGAGACCGGCCTCGTGCAGCTTCTGAAGGATGCCGGCTACACCGTGACGCCGGTCGAGTGAGGGCTAGGCGCGCCGCCCCGCCGCGACGCGGCGCTCGATGGCGTCCCAGATCATGGCGGCGATGTCGTTGCCGCCGAACGCCTTCACCTGGCGGATGCCGGTCGGCGAGGTGACGTTGATCTCGGTCAGGTAGTCGCCGATCACGTCGATGCCGGTGAAGATCAGCCCGCGCCGTCTGAGCTCCGGACCGAGCCGGGCGCAGATCTCGCGCTCACGCGCGGTGAGCTCGGTCCTGGCGGCGGTGCCACCGACGTGCAGGTTGGAGCGCGTCTCGTCGGCCGCCGGTACGCGGTTGATGGCGCCCGCCACCTCGCCGTCGACCAGAATGATGCGCTTGTCGCCGCGCCTGACCTCGGGCCGGTACTGCTGAACCATGAACGGTTCGCGGAACACGGTCTGGAACAGCTCGACCAGCGAACCGAGGTTGGTGTCGCCGGGCTTGAGGCGGAACACCGACGCGCCGCCATTGCCGTAGAGCGGCTTCAGGATGATGTCGCCATGGCGCGCCCGGAACGCCTGCACCTCGTCGAGCGAACGGGTCACGAGCGTCGGCGGCATCAGGTCGAGAAAGTCGAGCACCCACACTTTCTCCGGCGCATTGCGGACGTGGGCCGGATCGTTGACGACGAGCGTCCGCGGATGGATGCGCTCGAGCAGGTGCGTCGAGGTGATGTAGGCCATGTCGAACGGCGGGTCCTGGCGCAGCAGCACCACGTCCCGGGTCGCGAGGTCGAGCGTGCGGGGGTCGGAGGTGCGGTAGTGCGCGCCGACCTCGTCGGCGACGTGGAGCGTCTCGCCGCGGGCACGGAGCGTGCAGCCGTCGAGGGTCAGGCTCTGCGGCGTGTAGTAGAAGATCCGGTGACCGCGGTGCTGGGCCTCGAGCAGGAGCGCGAAGGTCGAGTCGCCGCGGATGTCGATGCGGTCGATGGGGTCCATCTGGCAGGCGACGTCGAGCGCCATGTGGGTCTCCGCGTCAAAGTCCGTCCGGAATATGCCGGGGCGGGCGCCAGGGCACGACGAAGATCACGTCGTAGCCCTGCCGGTGGTGCTGATAGCGCGGATTGCGCTGCAGCCATAGCGAGGCGGCGCGACGGACGCGCGGGCCGAGCGAGGGGCGGATCGCCGCCTCGCAGTCCTCGAACGTCAACCGCGCCTTGACCTCGACGAAGGCGAC
>JAKAML010000102.1 GCA_021812845.1 Pseudomonadota bacterium | reverse complement strand
CGCTGCTGGTCGCCCGCTACCTCACCGACGCGGTCGAGGTCGACGTCGACTGCCTGTCGGACGGCAAGGACACGTTCGTCGCCGGCATCATGGAGCACATCGAGGAGGCGGGCATCCACTCGGGCGACAGCGCGTGCTCGCTGCCGCCGCACTCGCTTTCTGCGGCGACCATCGGCGAGCTCGAGCGGCAGGCGCGCGCGCTCGCCCTCGCGCTCGGCGTGGTCGGGCTCATGAACGTGCAGTTCGCGATCAAGGACGGCACGGTGTTCATCCTCGAGGTCAACCCGCGCGCCTCGCGCACGGTGCCGTTCGTGGCCAAGGTGATCGGCCTGCCGGTGGCGGCGATCGCGTCGGAGATCATGGCCGGCAAGCCGCTGGCGGCGTTCGGCCTCGTGACGCCGAAGCTCGACCACATCGCGGTCAAGGAGGCGGTGTTCCCGTTCGCCCGCTTCCCCGGCGTCGATCCGATCCTCGGACCGGAGATGCGCTCGACCGGCGAGGTGATGGGCATCGACCGTGATTTCGCCGTCGCGTTCGGGAAGTCGCAGATCGGCGCCGGGCAGAGGCTGCCGTTCGAGGGCACGGTGTTCGTGTCGGTCAAGGAGGGCGACAAGGACCGCATCATCGCGCCGTTGCGGGAGCTTGCGGCCATGGGCTTCAAGATCATCGCGACGCGCGGCACCAAGCGCCACCTCGAGTTGAACGGGGTGCACTGCGACGTTGTGAACAAGGTGCTGGAGGGGCGCCCGCACATCGTCGACGCGATGAAGAACGGCGACGTGGATCTGGTGTTCAACACCACCGAGGGTGCGAAGGCACTGGCGGACAGCAAGGACATCCGGCGCACCGCCTTGCTGAACCACATCCCCTATTATACAACTTTGGCTGGTGCGATCGCCGTCACGCGCGCGATCAAGGCGCTCAAGGCCGATATTCTCAAGGTCGCGCCCTTGCAGAGTTACAATATCCGCGCATCCTGAGCTAAGCTCGGCCGATTCCGAGCCGTGCGGCGGTCGAGCGGCCGGGCCGGGGCAACGGTCCCGAGCGACCGTGCCCGGTGCGCCCGAAGATCGATCGGACCCGGTCCGAGTGTGACCCGCGCCGGCAGGGCGCGGGCGAGGGAGACGTGAGAGATGTCGATGGAACGGGTTCCGATGACGACCGAGGGCTACAAGAGGCTCGAAGCCGAGCTTCTGCGGCTGAAGTCGGAGGAGCGTCCGCGCATCATCCAGGCCATCGCCGAGGCGCGCGCCCACGGGGATCTCAGCGAGAACGCCGAGTACCACTCGGCCAAGGAGGCGCAGGGCCTCAACGAGGCCAAGGTCGCCGACCTCGAGGACAAGCTGTCGCGCGCCGACGTCATCGACACCACCAAGCTCTCGGGCGCCTCGATCAAGTTCGGGGCGACGGTGACGCTGGTCGACGAGGACACGGACGAGAAGGTCAAGTACAAGATCGTCGGCGACCTCGAGGCCAGCGTGAAGGACGGCAAGATCTCGATCTCGTCGCCGATTGCGCGGGCGCTGATCGGCAAATCGAAGGGCGACACCGCCGAGGTGACGACGCCGAAGGGCACCAAGAGCTACGAGATCCTCAAGGTCGAGTGGAAGTAGCGCCTGGCGTCCGCCCGGGCGCGGCCGACGAGCCTGCCTCGGATGCGTGCCGGGCCTGCGGATCGGCGTCACCGATGCCCGGCGTAGCCGATCGGCACGCCGGGCTCGCGCTTGGCCGGGCGGATGGCGAGGAAGGTCTTGACGCTCGCCACGTTGGGGGCGGCGGTCAGCGCGCCGATGACGAAGTCCTGGAAGGCCGCGATGTCGGGCGCCACGCACTTCAGCATGTAGTCGCTCTCGCCGGACAGCATGTGCGCCTCGCGCACCAGCGGCCAGCCGAGCACGCGGTTCTCGAACGCCCTGAGATCCGGCTCGGACTGGTTGTGGAGCCCGACCATGGCGAAGGCGGTGAGCGGAAAGCCGAGCGCCCGCTCGTCCACGAGCACGGTGTAGCCGTTGACGAAGCCCGCCTCCTCGAGCGCCCTGACCCGCCGCAGGCAGGGCGGCGCCGAGAGGCCGATCCGCTGGGCCAGGGCGACGTTGGTGATCCGGCCGTCGGCCTGCAGCTCCTTGAGGATCCGCCAGTCGATGGCGTCGAGCCGGTGCATCATGTCGGGCCGGTCCTGTGTGGTCGGTTCGCGCAATGAAAATATCGATTCCATCGCCGAGAATTGCAATAATTGCGCGTCTGTCCACCACCCCGCGCCGGATGCGGCCGGATGGCACTCGACAGAGCCCGGCCGGTGGAGCCTTCTCGGCACATGACCCTCTCGCCCGATAGCCAACGTCCCGCCGGACGCTCCACCGCAACGGCCGCCGCCGCGCCGCCGTCCGGCGGAGGCGCGGATGCGGTGTCGGGCGCGGTTGCGGCCGGGCGGCCGCTGGCCGGCGCCGCGTGCTGGATCATCACCGACGGCAAGGCCGGCCACGAGACGCAGGCGCGGGGGGTCGCAGAGGCGCTCGGGGCCGATATGACATTCAAGCGCGTCGCGCCGCGCGGTCCGTGGCGGTGGGCGGCGCCGTGGGGGCCGGTGGCGCCGTCGGAGCGCTTCGGTCAGCCGGGCAGCACCTTCGCGCCGCCGTGGCCGCGGCTCGCCATCGCCGTCGGCCGCGCCAGCATCCCCTACATCCGCGCCCTGAAGCGGCAGGCGGGACCGGCGGTGTTCACGGTCGTGCTCGAGGATCCGCGTGCCGGGCGCAACGTCGCCGACTTCCTGTGGGTGCCGCAGCACGATCCGCTGCGCGGAGCCAACGTGCTGACGACGCCGACCTCCCCGCACAGTTTTTCGCAGGCGCGCCTCGCGGCACTGAGGGCTGTGCCGCCGGAGGCGGTCGCGCGCCTGCCGCGGCCGCGCGTGGCCGTCATCCTCGGCGGCAAGAATGCGGTCTACCGCTTCAAGGACGCCGACGACGACCGCCTGGCCGGCGCGCTCGGGTCGCTCGGAGGGCTCGGCGCGAGCTTCCTCGTCACCACCTCGCGGCGGACCCACGACCGGCTGCTGGCGGTGGTCGAGCGGGCGACGGCGGACCGGCCGCGCATCCTCTACACCGGCTCCGGCCCCAATCCCTACGCCGATTTCCTCGCCCACGCGGACCTGCTGGTGGTGACCGCCGACAGCGTCAACATGACCGGCGAGGCGTGTGCCACCGGCCGCCCGGTGTACGTCTTCACGCCCTCGGGCGGCTCGGAGAAGTTTCGCCGCTTCCACGCCGGGCTCCGGGCCCATGGTGCGACGCGGGAGCTGCCGGATCGCGTGGATGTGATGCCCGACTGGAGCTATGCGCCGCTTGATTCGAGCCGCCGGATCGCGGAAGAAATCGAGGGCCGATGTCTACGCAGGGCGGCAATGCTGGGCGGCATGATGGGGACATGACCCGCCGCCGGCCGGTCCCGAACCTTGCGACGGCTGCCTTTGCCTCAGGGGGAACCATGGCACATCTCAATCTCGACAAGCTCAGCGCCGCCAAGGTCGAGACCTCACCCTATCTCTATACCGTGGTG
Organism: Pseudomonadota bacterium; assembly: GCA_021812845.1. GTDB lineage: Bacteria > Pseudomonadota > Alphaproteobacteria > Rhizobiales > Hyphomicrobiaceae > JAKAML01. The sequence goes on along the minus strand of JAKAML010000102.1, from coordinate 2,241 downwards.
CCGGGCTTCCTGTCGCCCGACAGCGTCGCGAAGATCAACGCGACGTATCCCGCGATCGAGAAGGGCGGCAGCTTCCCGCTCGAGATGCTCGACCGGAACATGACCATCAAGGAGGTCATCGACGAGCTCGACGGGCCCGAGTTCGAGAGGATCATCGCGGAGAAGTTCGGCGTCGATCTCGACGGCCGGCCGAAGATGTACTCGCTCCGGGGCTACACGCGCGCCAAGGACGGCCAGATCCACACCGACAGCAAGGACAAGATCATCACCGTCCTCGTCTATCTCAACCAGGACTGGAAGCAGGACGGCGGCCGGCTCCGGATCCTGAGGAACGGCCACGACGTCGACGACTACGCGGCCGAGGTGCCGCCCGACAACGGTACGCTGCTGGTGTTCAAGCGTGCCGACAATTCCTGGCACGGCCACCACCCGTTCGAGGGCCAGCGCCGCTCGCTGCAGATGAACTGGATGACGAGCGAGGGCTCGAAGGGCTGGCACAAGATCCGCCACACCATCTCTGCCGCCGTCAAGAAGCTGACCGCCGCGTGAGGTCGTGAAGCGTGACGCTTTCTCCCCTTTCCCCGGCGGGGAGGGTGGCGCGAAGCCCGGGGTGAGGGGGAGCCTCGGCTGCGACGTCGAAGGTGCAGCACGCCCACCCCCGACCCCTCCCTGCACAGGGGGAGGGGAGACGCGCGCGGCGCTTGCGGCGGCGGGGACGCTGGCGCGGCCGGCTCACGTCGAGCATCCCTCGGCGGCGCGGCGGGCGTGGCTCACGGCCGAGATGCTGCTGCTGTTCGCCGGCGCGCCGCTCGTGATGATGCACGCGGTGCACGGCTACAGGGTGCCGGTGTGGGCGGCGCTGTTTCCGGTGCTGGCCGGGCTGACCCTCTATCTGCTGTGGGATCGCACGTTCTCGCTGCGACAGGAGCTGACGCGGGCCGTCACGCTGGCGACGCTCGGCTCGATCCTGGCGCTTCTCCTGGTCGGGGGCGGCGCCGTGGCGGCCTACGTCGCCCAGGAGCTGCCGGACAAGTTCCTGTCGCTGCCCCGCGAGCGGCCGGGCGTGTGGCGCAAGGTCTTGACCAACTACCCGTTGCTGTCGGTGCTGGCGCAGGAGTTCATCTACCGCACGCTGTTCTTCCACCGCTACGGGCCGCTGTTCGGGCGCTGGCGGTGGGGGCTGATCCTGGCGAGCGGCCTGCTGTTCGGCTTCGGCCACGTCATCTTCAAGAACTGGGTGGCGGTGGGGCTGACCGCCGCCGGCGGCGTGTGGCTCGCCTGGCGCTACGCAGCGACGCGCTCGTTCTGGGCGGTGTGGATCGAGCACACGCTGTGGGGATGGCTCGTGTTCACGGTCGGGCTCGGCGGGTTCTTCTTCACCGGCATCGCGACCGGCTGGCGGTTCTCTCTCTGATCGCGCCGGTCACGCCTTGCGCCGAGCCGGACGCCGCTGCCGTGCCGGGGCGGGGGCCTTCTCCGAAAGCGCCGCGACGACGCCGGACCAGAGCCCGAGTCGCGCCTCGAGCGCGAGCGCTGCCGCCTCGGCCGCCTCCTGCCACTTGACCGTGTCCTTGCCGCACAGCTCGGTCAGCATGGCGGCCGCCATCGGGCCGTGCTCGTGCTCGTCGAGGTGGATGTGGCGGTCGAGATAGAGCTTCAGCGTCGGCGCCTGCTGGCCCTTGCGCTCGAGCCCGGCGACGAGGGCGCGGAACATGTCCGGGATCGGCTCCTCGCGGCCGTAGGTGAAGGCCGCGGCCACGACGTGCGGCTTCTCGGTGGCGACGAAGCCGAAGGTCGCGGCGACGAACGCCTTGACGCTCGGCGGCACGCCCTGGGTCTCCATCGCCTTGACGATGCTCGAAACGGTTCGTGCCGCCGCGACCACGCGGTCGCACGGGCCCGGGTCGGCGCCGATTTCCAGCATGGCGCGGCGATACATCTCGAAATGGCTGAAGGCCTCGCCGTCGACCTCGTCGCTCTCCTCCTCGAGCACGATGGCGTTGATGAAGCGCCGCGTGGTCGCGGACCCGACGGGCCGCCACGGCACCTCGGTCGAAGTGAGTGCCCGCTGCAGCGCCTTGAGCAGCGACATGAAATCCCACACCGCGAAGACGTGGTGCTGCATGAACACGCGCACGTCCTCGACCGTGTGCAGCGCCGCGTAGACCGGATGGGTGGCCAGCGCCGCGCGCAGCGGCGCGATGCGCGCCTCGATCAGGTGGGCGCCGGATGGCGCGGAGC
>JAKAML010000101.1 GCA_021812845.1 Pseudomonadota bacterium | reverse complement strand
TGGCGGTGTTGCGGGAGGCATCGGGGCAGGTCGCGGCGGTCTACGACGCCATCATCGCCATCAATCCGCTCAACGGGCGGCCGTCGCGGCTGCGGCTTGCGCTTTGGATCGTGATCCTGCTCGGCGTCGCGCTGGCGACGCTGCTCGGAGGCAGGCTCGGGCTGTCGGGCGCCGCCGCGCTCGGCGCCGCGGTCGCCAACGCCGGCCTCACGCTGCTCAATCTCATGTTCCTTCTCGGCTCGTACTGGGCGCTGCGCGAGAGCATCGACATCATGAACGCCGACATGGCCTACCACCGCCACGCCTTTGACGACCTGTCGACGGCGAAGAGCGTGACGGTGATCGGCGCCATGTCGCTCGTGCTGCTGCCGCAGGTCGCGGCGTTGATGGACTGGCTGCAATCGAGCCACGGGATCGAGCTCGTGCGCGTGCGCCCGGAGTGGGGGGCGCCGCTGAGCCATCTCGTCGCGGTCGTCAACGCGCTGCCGTTCGCGTCGCTCTATGTCCGCCTGCCGGGCCTCGCCGACCAGTCGCTGTTCACGCCGGGCGTCGGCTCGTTGTGGTATGCGGGGCTCAACGCCGTCGGCTCGCTGCTCATCGTCGGCACGCTGATCGGCTTCGTGCAGCAGCACCTCGCGCTGCGGAGGATGATCACCTCGATCGTCGGCCGTACCGACGACCACATGCTGCCGCTCCTGCAGCGCCGCTTCCTCAGGGCGCCGAGCATCATCAAGAGCTACGTGATCGAGGCGATCCGCGAGGAGACGGACGAGGCGCGGCGGCTGAAGCTCTTCCAGATGGCAGTGGACCGGCACGCCTTCAGCCTGCCGGAGTTCTTCATCCGGCGCTATTTCCGGTGGTCGCAGGCGACCCGGGCGGCCGGCGCGCGCATCGTCGGCGAGTTCGTCGAGCAGAAGGGTCACAAGTTCGACCGCGCGATGCTCGACGGGATCACCGACGCGGCGACGCGCGCCATCGGCTCATCGAGCACGATCGCCGCCGCCGACCTGCAATCGATCGTCCGCATCGTGCTGCCGGCGCTCGAGCGGCTCGCGGTGCCGGCGGTGGGCAGGACGGCACCCGATCGAGCTTTCGGCCGCCGGCTAGAGCAGCGGCCCGTGCAGCGAATCCTGGCGTCGCTGATGCGCGAGGACGCCGACGCCGGGCAGCGCCCGAGGGCGCTCGGGCTGCTGATGGCGGCGGGCACCCGGGACGCCCTGCCGGCGATGCTGAGGGCGCTGCCGGGGCTCGCCGAGGATCAGCGCGTGGCGCTCCTGCAGCGCGCGACCGAGCTGGTCGCTGACCGCGGCTACAACTTCCCCAAGGGCGGTGAACGCGATCCCTTGTCGGAGATGGTGCGCACCATCGACTGGATCGGCCACAACGTGGTGTGCTCGGCCGCGGTGAAGTCGGCATCGGCGAATTTGCGGGCCGCCATCGTCGCCCGTCAAAAGAAGGGCTGACCGCGCGCCAGGGCGCGGTCCCCGCTACGTCGGCGGCGGCGACGAGCGCCCCGTCGGCGGCCGATGCCGGCCGCCGTCACATTCGCCGGTGATACTCGGCCGGGGACTGCGAGCGGAGGATCTGATGGCGAGTGTCGGCAGCGCGCGGCAGGCGGCGATCTTTCGTGCCGGGCTCGCGGGGCGGCGGCCACGGGTGCCGGTCGATCCCGCGCGGCTCGAGGCCGAAGCGCTGCTGCGGCTCGGCGCCGACGCGCGCGCCTATCTCGCGGGCGGGGCCGGGCTCGAGCGGACGATCGCCGCCAACCGCGCCGCCTTCGACCGCCACGCCGTGGTGCCGCGGATGCTGGCCGGTGTCGCGCGACGTGATCTCTCCGTGACGCTGTTCGGCCGGACGCTGCCGCTGCCGATGCTCCTGGCCCCGATCGGCGTGCTCGAGCTCGCGCACCGAGACAGCGATCTCGCGGCGGCGCGGGCGGCGGCGGCGGCCGGCATCCCGTTCGTCGTCTCCTCGCAGGCGTGCCATCCCCTGGAGCGGATCGCTGTGGAGATGGGTGCCGCGCCGCGCTGGTTCCAGCTCTACTGGTCGTCCAGGAACGAACTGACGGAGAGCTTCGTGCGTCGCGCCGAGGCAGCGGGCTACGAGGCGATCGTGGTCACGCTCGACACGACGCAGCTCGGCTGGCGGCCGCGCGACCTCGATCGAGGCTACCTGCCGTTCCTCAGAGGCAAGGGCATCGCCAACTACGTCTCGGACCCGGTATTCCGCACGCTGCCGGTGGAGATCGCCGCGAGCCGGCGCAGGGGGCCGCCGACACTCGGCTATCTGCGGTCGGTGGCCGAGCTACTGTGGTCGTGGCCGGAGGGACCGGTTGCGGCGTGGCGCACCGGCGAGGCGGCACGCGCAGTCCGGCGCTTCGTCGGCATCTACCAGCGGCCGGACCTGACCTGGGAGGATCTGCCGTTCCTTCGCAAGAGGACCAGACTCAAGATCCTGCTCAAAGGCATCCTCCATCCCGACGACGCGCGGCGCGCGCTCGACCACGGCATCGACGGCGTCATCGTCTCGAACCACGGCGGGCGGCAGGTCGACGGCGCGATCGCGGCACTCGACGCGCTGCCCGGCGTCGTGGAGGCGGTCGGCGGGCGGGTGCCGGTGCTGTTCGACAGCGGCATCCGCAACGGGTCCGACATCGTCAAGGCGCTGGCGCTCGGCGCGGGCGCGGTGCTCGTCGGGCGGCCCTACGTCTACGGCCTGGCGCTCGCCGGCGAGGAGGGGGTGGCGAGCGTGATCGCCGACCTCGCCGCCGATCTCGACCTGACGCTCGGGCTCGCCGGGCGGGCTAACGTCGCCGGGCTCGAGCGGAGCGTGCTGCGGTCGACGGCGGGGGCAGAAGCCGGCGCCGGCTGAGGGCCTTCCGGGCAGCCCTTGCCACGCCCGCGCTTCAGTGCGAGATGGGCGGCATGAACGACAGATCGCCGAACCCCGCCGCCACGGCCCCGCCCGTCCGCCACTGGCCCGACCTCGCCGGCCGCATGGTCGAGGCCGGGGGCTTGCGCCATCACGTCCTGCCGGTGCGCGTCTATTTCGAGGATACCGACTTCGCCCAGGTCGTCTATCACGCGAGCTATGTCCGCTGGTGCGAGCGCGGGCGCTCGGATTTCCTGCGGCTTCTCGGGCACGACGCGCGGCGGCTGATCGACGGCAGCGACAGCCACGAGCCGGCGGCGTTCGTGGTCCGCCGGATGAACATGGATTTCTTCCGCCCCGGCCGCATCGACGACCTGCTCGAGGTCGAGACGCGGGTCAAGGAGATGGGCGGCGCCTCGCTGACGCTCGTGCAGACGATCACGCGCGACGGCCAGCGGCTGTTCGAGGCCGAGGTCGTGCTGGTGCTGGTGGCGGTGTCCGGGAAGCCGCTCAGGCTGTCGGACGTGATCCGCAAGGCGTTCGGCTCGGTGTGAGCCGCCGGCGGCCGCGCAGTGGACAAGTTGCCGACGTATGCCGAAGATGCGCCGGGAACGTGGGGGCTCGGGGGGAACGGCATGACGACGGAGAAGGACGCCCGGGGTGTCGACCTCGACATCAAGGACGCGGTCGAGGGCTATCAGCGCTTCCGCCGGCAGTTCGAGCGCGACCGGGCATTCTACAAGAGCCTCGCGACGAGGAAGCAGAAGCCGCGGCTCTTGTGGATCGGCTGCTCGGACAGCCGCGTGGTGCCGGCGCAGCTCACGCAGGCCGATCCGGGCGAGCTGTTCGAGGTCAGGAACATCGCCAACTGCGTGCCGCCGGCCGACGCCACCGACGACGCGGTGGGAGCGGCGATCGAATACGCGATCGGGCACCTCGGCATCGACGACATCGTGGTCTGCGGGCATACCGGCTGCGGCGGCATCGGGGCGCTGCTCGAGCCGATCCCGCCGGGGCGGGAGGCGCATCTCGGGCGCTGGGTGGACTACACGCGGCCGGCGCACAAGCTGATGGACGCGGCGGGCGTCGCGGGCGCGGGGCGGCTCACGGCGACCGTCAAGGCGCACGTCCAGTTCCAGCTCGACAACCTGATGACCTACGAGATCGTGCGGGCCGGGTTCGTGGCCGGGAAGGTCAACGTCCACGGCTGGGTCTACGACATGGAGACGGGCGAGATCCTGGCATACGATCCAGAGGACGGGGCGTGGCGGGGGCTCATCGAGGCGCACGGCGGCGCGGCGGGGTGAGGACAGCCCCGGCCCAAGACGGCCGAAGCCCCTGATTCTGTTGAAAACCGGCGTGTCCGGTGGCCGAAAGCAGGTGCCCGCCGGTCCTTGTTTGGTCATATTGCGCGGCAACATGCCTGCTTGGTGGCGGCAGCGGACCGGGGCACCTCTGCTCGGGTTGAGTAATTGCGTGGCGCGCACGGTCTCCTGCGGGCCCATGAGGGCGTGGCCGGTGCGACGGGCATCGGCCGGAACACGGACGGCACAATGAATCCCACCGATCTCCTGAAGGGCACCCTGTCGCCGGCCAGCGCGGGGGGGCACTCGTTCATCGAGCTGTTCATGCAGGCCTCGCCCATCGTCAAGGGTGTGATGATCGGCCTCCTGGTGGCGTCGGTGTGGTCGTGGGCGATCATCGTCGAGAAGCTGATCGCGTTCCGCCGCGCGCGGCTCGAGGCGGACAAGTTCGAGCAGCTGTTCTGGTCGGGGCAGTCGCTGGACGAGCTCTACGCCAACCTGTCGCGCGGACGGACGATCACCATGGGGGCGCTGTTCGTCGCCGCCATGAGGGAATGGAAGCGCTCGGTCGAAGGCAACATCCGCGCGCTCGGCGGCATCCAGATGCGCGTCGAGAAGGTGATGGACGTCACCATAAGCCGCGAGATGGAGCGGCTGGACCGGAGGCTCCTGTTCCTCGCCACCGTCGGCTCGACGGCGCCGTTCGTCGGCCTGTTCGGCACGGTGTGGGGCATCATGACGAGCTTCCAGGCGATCGCGGTGTCGAAGAATACCAACCTCGCGGTCGTGGCGCCCGGCATCGCGGAGGCCTTGTTCGCGACCGCGCTCGGGCTGCTGGCCGCCATCCCGGCGGTCGTCTTCTACAACAAGTTCCAGGCCGATTCGGCGCAGATCAGTCATCGGCTCGAGGCCTTCGCCGACGAGTTCGCGGCGATCGTGTCGCGCCAGATCGACGTCAGGAGCTGACGCCCGATGGGCATGAGCATCAAGGGCGGGGGGGGCGGCAGCGGGCGCAGGCGGCGCGGCCGCCGCTCGGCGCCGATGAGCGAGATCAACGTCACGCCGTTCGTCGACGTGATGCTGGTGCTGCTCATCATTTTCATGGTGGCGGCGCCGCTGCTCCAGGTCGGCGTGCCGATCGAGCTGCCGCAGGCCAAGGGCAAGCAGCTCGAGCAGCCGAAGCAGGAGCCGCTCGCGATCTCGGTCCGGGCCAACGGCGACGTGTATGTCGGCGAGACGGCGGTGAAGCTCGACGAGCTCGCGGCGAAGCTGAAGTCGATCGCCCAGAACCGGAAGGGCGACGACGAGCCGATCTACGTGCGCGGCGACAAGGGCACGAGCTATGGCGTGGTGATGAAGGTCATGGGGCGGATCAGCGCCGGCGGGTTCAAGAAGGTCTCGCTCGTGACCGAGGTCGAAGACGGAGGCTGAGGCGCGGTGCAGCTCGGGCTCGCCATCTCGATCTTGATGCATCTCGGGGTCCTGGCGTGGGCGCTGGTCACCATCCAGGGCACGCCCGAGCTCAAGCCCGACGAGGTCGTGCCGATCTCGGTCGCGATCGTGACGCCGTCCGAGGTGCTGCGCATGAAGGAGGGCGACGAGAACGCGAAGGAGCTCGAGGCC
>JAKAML010000100.1 GCA_021812845.1 Pseudomonadota bacterium | reverse complement strand
GCCCGCGCCCTGCCGGGCCGCCCGGTCCGCGTGCAGTGGATGCGCGAGCAGGAGAACACCGCCGAGCCGTTCGGCCCCGCCATGGTCGCCGAAGCGTCCGCGGCGCTGGACGCCGAGGGCCGGATCGTCGATTGGGACTACGGCGTGTGGAGCAACACCCACAACCGGCGGCCCAACAGGGGCGGCCTGTTCATCCAGAACGCGGGGTGGGTGGACCCCGGCTTTGAGGGAAACATCACCCTGGAGCTGTTCAACGCCAACCGCCTGCCCCTGCGCCTGACCAGCGGCCGGCGGATCTGCCAGATCGTCTTTGCCCAGATGGACCAGGCCACCCGCCGGCCGTACGCGGGGAAGTACCAGGGCCAGCGGGGTACCGTGGGAAGCCGGGTGTTCCGAGACGCCGATCGCTCACCCGGAAGTTGAGCGCCCCGCCGCCTCCTGCAGTTTCCGATCCAGGGTCCAGATATCCGCGCCCGTGCGCGCCGCAAGCGCCAGGATAGCTGCGTCCACCAGGCCGACCCCGCGCGCATGCAGCCCTCGGGAGGCGCTGAGCCCGCCGGCCTCGATCCAGATCCGCGCCTCGTCGATCTTCGGCACGCTCTTCCAGTAGGACTCCAGCAGGTCACTCTCCTGCCGGCCCTTTGCGCCGCTCTGCAACTCCCCGAAAACGCATTCGGCGGCAAGGACGATCCCGCGCTCCAGCAGCGCCTTCAGCCGGGCGTGAACCGGCTCCCGGTTTCTGAGAAACTCGATCCACACCGAGGTGTCCGCGACGATCATGGCACGCGCCGGTTCAGCTCACGGACCGCCGCTGCGCTGAACCCCTTGCGGAACACCAGCGGGCGTTTCTCCACGCGGTCGTTCAGCTCCCGTATTCGCTGCAGGTCAGCCCATTCCCTGAGGGCCAGGATGATGGACTCGGTCAGGTTCTTCCGACCTGCAAGCTGCTGGACCTCGCTGACCAAGGCATCGGGCGTGACGTGGAACTGCAAGAGCACGATCGTCAAGGCGACGTGCGAGGTCTCGGCGCGTCCCTGCCGCTGAGCGCGCGGCGCGAGCGATCGGCGTCGGGCGGACGTCGCGGCGCTGCCGCCCTCTCCGCGCGCCGGACCGGTGGCGCGCCGTTCCGCCACGGTCGTCCGTCAACGCAGGAAGTCGCCGAACGCGCGCGGGCCGTCCGGCACCTTGGCGCGCGCGGTGACGGCGAGCGTCGTGGTATCGATCCGCTCGAGCGTGTTGTCCTCCCAACAGGCGACGTAGACGTGGCGGCCCGAAGGATCGGCCGCCATTCCCTCGGGGTAGGCGCCGACCGGGATCACGGCAACGACCGCGAGCGTCGCGGTCTCGAACGCCGTCACCGTCGCCGCGTACTGGTCGGAGACGAAGGCGCGGCCGCCAGCCAATGCGACCGCATAGGGACGGCGGCCGACCGCGACGCGGCCGACGGCGCGTCCTGCGCCGAGATCGACGACCGTGACGTCGTTGCTGCCGACGTTGGCGGCATAGGCACGGCGGCCGTCGGCAGCGATCGTCACGCCAAATGGCCGCTCGCCGACCGCGACCGTCGACCGCGCGCCGAGCGTCGCGGCGTCGAGGATCGAAAGCTGGTTGCTGTCGCGGTCCGCGCTGACGAGCGTCGTGCCGTCCGCGGTCACCGCCAGCCCCGACGGCGAGCGCCCGACGGTCGTCTCACCGAGCAGGGCGCCCATGCCGGGGCTGAACATCCGCACCTTGTGCTCGTACCAGTCGGCGACGTAGACGCGACCGTCGCGCGGATTGACGGCGATCCCGAGCGGGCCCGAGCCGACTGTCACCCGCGCAGCGATGCGCCGTGCGGGGACGTCGACGACGCTCACCGCCTTGCCCTCGGGCGACGTCACGTAGGCGACACGGCGGTCGGGGGACAGGGCGATGCCGGCGGGCTTGCCGTCGACGGGAATGGTCGCCACGGTCCGCATGTCGGGAAGGGCGACGACTGCGACCGCGTCGGCGTTCTGGCTGGTGACGACAGCTTCGATCGCCGCTATCGCCCGTGTCGCCTCTGTCGCCTCCGCCGGCCGCGGGACCGGTGCGCACGCGATCGCGAGCACGGTCGCCAGTGGGACCGCCAGTGGGGCCGCCAGTGGGGCCGCCAGTGGGACCGCCAGTGGGACCGTCAGTCGGGTCCACCGCGTGAAGCGCGCCGGCGGCGACGCGCGCCGGCGCATCATCCCCCGGCCTCGAGCTTCGCCTTCAGCGCGTCGAGCCCGGAGCGGAATACGCCCTTGATGGCCTTGACCGCGGCCTCGTCGCTCAGCTCCGGAGGCGGGTCGTTGTTGAGGAAGCCGCGATAGAACGCGCTCCGCCACTCGACGACAGACGTGCTGCCCTTCGCCTCGACCGACAGCGTCGCCGAGTAGTTGTTGACCGGCAGCACCTTCACGTCGACGGCGGTGATCTCGTAGCCGAGGCTCCTGCCGGCGGCGTCGTACTTGGTCAGCGTCTCCGAGATCGTGCCGCCGGACTTGAGCGTCAGCACGCGCTTGGCATCCTTGCCGTTGCCGCCGCTGCCTTCGGTCTTGGCGATTGCCGGATGCCAGCCCATGTCCTGGAAGTTGCCGATCGCGGCCCACACCTTGTCCGCCGGCGCGGCGATCTCGACCGTCTCGGTGACCTTCTGCCGCGTCGGGCCGTGCGCGTCGGCGAGCGGTGCGGCTGCGAGCACCCCGAGGAGCGCGAGCCCCGACGCGATTGATCCACGTAGCGTCATTCCCCTGTCTCCCCTGGTCGATCTTGCGCCCACCGCGCGGAAACCGCGATGGATCGGCCGAATTCCGGGGGACACTACCGATTGGCCGCGGCCCGCGCAATCGGCGCGCCTGCCGGTCGCCGATGCCAACGGGGCGGCGGCCGGCGCGATCCGGCGCCGTTGAAGGTTGTCATGCCCCATGGTCCGTGCTTTCTGGTGCCGAGCCCCGCTCCGGGTGCCTCGACCCTTCCGGGCACCGGACCTGCGCGGGCCGTCGATCCCGCGCCCGGTCCGGCACAGCGCCCACCGCCACCTCTCCCGCCGGTCCCGGCGGCTCCACCACAGGCCCGTCCATGAAGGTCAACGGCGTAGCGATCGACGACACTTTCGCCGAGGCGTTCGGCATGAGCGGCACCGGCCTCGTCATCACCGCCGACACGGCCAAATGGGCGCGTATCGCCGCCGAGACGATGTGCGGCTTCGGCACCTCGGTCATCGGCTGCGGGGCCGAATGCGGCATCGACCGCGAGGTGCCGGCGGCGGAGACGCCCGACGGCCGTCCCGGCGTGCGCGTGCTGCTGTTCGGATTCTCACCCGACAGCCTCTTGCCGCAGCTTCGCAACCGCGTCGGCCAGTGCGTCCTGACGAGCCCGGGCTCGGCCTGCTTCAACGGCCTCGACGCCGAGACGACACTCGCGCTCTCCGCCGGTCCGCGTTTCTTCGGCGACGGCTGGCAGACCGCCAAGCGGCTCGGCAAGCGGCGCTACTGGCGGGTGCCGGTCATGGACGGCGAGTTCGTGATCGAGGACAAGTGCGGCCTCACCACCGACGGCGTCGGCGGCGGCAACCTGCTGCTCATCGGCAGCGACCGCGCGGGCCTCCTCGAGACGACCGAGGCGGCGGTGGCCGCCATCGCCAAGATCCCCGACGTCATCACGCCGTTTCCCGGCGGCATCGTGCGCTCGGGCAGCAAGGTCGGATCGAAGTACAAGGGTGCCGTCGCCTCGACCAACGACGCCTTCTGCCCGACCCTGCGCGGGGCGACACGGAGCGAGCTCGAGCCGGGCACCATCGCCGTGCTCGAGATCGTGATCGACGGCCTGACCTCCGCCGCCGTCGCCAGCGCCATGCGCGCCGGGCTCGCCGCGGCCACCTCGATCGGCACCGCGAAGGGGCTGACCCGCATCAGCGCCGGCAACTACGGCGGCAAGCTCGGCCAGCACCACTATCATCTGAAGGACCTCCTCGCATGAGCGGTCTCGTCCTCAGGCTGCGCGCGCCGCTCGACGAGCGCATCGATCTGTCGGGCCTCGTGGCGGCGGCCCGCGCGCCTTCGGCGGCGACCACTCTGGCGCGCCTTCCGGTCGGCGGCGGCCGGCAGCCGATCGAGCTCGGCGACGTGTTCCACGTCTCCGGCGACGGCGGCGACAGAATCGTCATCGACGGCAGCAGCGGCCTCGTGGACGGTGTCGGCGCCGGCCTCGACGGCGGCGAGATGATCGTCGAAGGCGACGTCGGCCAGGGCGCGGCCCGCGGCATGAGGGCCGGCCGGCTCGACATCCGCGGCAGCAGCGGACACCACCTCGCGTCGGGCCTCAGAGGCGGCGTGGTCGCGGTCACCGGCTCCGCCGGCGATCTCCTCGGCGCCGCGCTCCCGGGCGAGCGCTTCGGCATGGCGGGTGGCACCGTCGTCGTCGGCGGCGGCATCGGCGCGCGCGCCGGCGACCGGATGCGGCGCGGCACCATCGTCGTGCACGGCAAGGTCGGAGCGGCCGCCGGCGCGCGCATGATGGGAGGCACCATCTGGACCGACGGCGGGTTCGGCGACGGGCCGGGGCCGCTGCTGCGCCGCGGCACGCTGATCGGCGCGGCGGCGGCGCGCCTGCTTGCGACCTTCGGCGACTGCGGCGCGCACGACATGGTGGTGCTGCGCATCCTCAACCGTCATCTGGCGACGACGCTCGGCCCGCTGGCGCCGAGGCCCCTGCCCGCCAAGGTGCGGCGGCTGGCCGGCGACCTGGCGACCATCGGCAAGGGTGAGATCCTGCTCACGGCGACCTGAGGTCCGGCGGCCGCCGACTGCCACGCCGACCGGCACACAGTTTCGTGATCGGCGCGGCCGATCTGCCGCCGGGCCAGGTGCGTAGCTTCCGACGACCTTGTCCTCGGCCCCGGTTCGTGCCCGAGTATCGGTGCAGAGGGTCGGCAACGAGCTGCCGGCGACGAGCTGGCCGGCAACCGGTCCGGGGGGAGGGCCAGCGCGGCGTCCGCCCCCTTCCAGTCGAACGACCTGAGACGGTCACGAGATGGTCAGCAGAGGAACCACGGCATGATCACGATCATCATCTCGGCCTGCCTGATCTCGGATCCCGGCACCTGCAAGGACTATCGGATCCCACTCGAGGCGGACATCGACGAGACCAAGTGCGCCTACTTCGCGCCGCCCCATTTCGGCAAGTGGGCGGACGAGCATCCGGGCTGGACGATCAAGAAGTGGCGTTGCACGCCGGGCTTCGTGAAGGACACCTGATACCGGCGAGCAGAGGCTTCGACCTGTGTTCGACGTCTGCGCGCCGATGTTGCACTTGCTACTTGCGCGCGGCCGCCCCACCAACCCCGCGCGCGGATGCCTCCGGCCGTAACGTCCGACCACAGGTCGAACGTGACGCGCTCCAGTATGACCGGGCCGGCGCGCGGTCGGGCCGGGGCATCCGGCACCCGACCACGCGGCCACTCCACTCGCGACGTCAGCGCGGCGGCGACGGCTGCTCGTGCGCCTCCGCCAGCCGGGGCGCCGGCGGAAGGAGCGGCGGCCGCTCGGCGGGCGGCATCCCGCCGCTGATCTCGAGCACGAACTTCTGCTTGATGGCGCGGCCGAAGTCGCCATAGCCCTCGGCTGCCAGCACGAATGCGCCCGGTCCACCCATGACGTTGTCGCGAAACCAGGGGCCGAGCGTCGCCGCCTCGCGGCCTTCGAGGATCGGCAGGCCGTTGACGATGGCGTTGCCCGCGACCAACTCGTCGCGAACCGCCTTGACCGGCTCCTCCGGGTTGCAGTTGTCGCTGCCGTCGCCGGAGACGTCGATCACGAGC
>JAKAML010000099.1 GCA_021812845.1 Pseudomonadota bacterium | reverse complement strand
GCCGCCGATCGCTTGTCCGGCCCGGCCTCGTCCCGACGAGCTCCAGCAGCCGCCGTGCCACTCATCGCGGCGGCGTCAGACCGAGCGCGAGCTGCACCGGCCGGAACGAACGGCGATGCTGCGGCGAGACGCCGAGCCGCGCCAGGGCGTCCTTGTGCTCGGGCGTGCCATAGCCCTTGTGGCGCTCGAAGCCGTAGCCCGGATGGCGACGGGCGAGCTCGGTCATCAGGCGGTCGCGCGTCACCTTGGCGACGATCGAAGCGGCGGCGATCGACAGGCACTTCGCGTCGCCCTTGACGATGGTGCGCGTCGCGCAGGCGAGACGCGGCGCCCGGTTGCCGTCGACGATCGCCAGCCGCGGCACCGTGCGCAGACCCGCCACCGCCTGCGCCATGGCCCACAGCGTCGCGTTGAGGATGTTGTCGCGGTCGATGCGCTCGACGTCGGCGATGCCGACGGCGCAGTCGGCGGCCTCGACGATGCGGCCGTAGACGACCTCGCGCCGGTCCTCGTCGAGCGCTTTGCTGTCGTCGACGCCGGAGGGCAGCCGTGCCGGATCGAGCACCACCGCGGCGGCGACGACGGGTCCCGCCCACGGTCCGCGACCGGCCTCGTCGACGCCGGCGACGGGCCCACCGTGGAGCTCGATCTCCACGCTCTCGAGATCGAACGACGGTTCTAGGCGCGAATCCCTGATCCTCATGGGCCGAAGGTCGCGCCTCGCCGCGCCGCTGTCAAAACCCTTGCGCAGACGCGCCGCCGCGGCGACACGGCCAAGACCCGCCGAGACACGGCAGAGCCCGGCGGATGACAGCGGCACCGCGGTTGCCTAGATTGCGGGCGACGACCCGGCCCGACGGCGCCGGAGCGACCTCGCCCAACAAGCAGCCGAAAAATGGCCAATCTCGAATTTCACCAGTTCCCCTGCCTCGACGACAACTACGGCGTCCTCGTCCACGATCCGGCGACCGGAACGACCGCGTCGATCGACGCGCCGGAAGCCGACGCCGTCCGCGAGGCGCTCGCCGCCAAGGGCTGGCGGCTGACCCACATCCTCGTCACGCACCATCATCACGACCACACGGCCGGCATCGCCGAGCTCAAGGCCGAGACCCGATGCACGGTCCTCGGCCCCGCCAAGGAGGCCGAGCGCATCGTCGGGCTCGATCGCGGCGTCGGCGAGGGCGAGAGCTTCGCGCTCGGCTCGGCGCAGGTCCACGTCATCGAGACGCCGGGCCACACCGCCGGCCACGTCGCCTACTGGATCCCCGGCCAGGCGACGGTGTTCGTCGGCGATACGCTGTTCGCCATGGGTTGCGGCCGCGTGTTCGAGGGCACCTACGAGATCATGTGGTCGTCGCTGTCGAAGCTCAAGCGCCTGCCGGCCGCGACTCGGATCTACTGCGGCCACGAGTACACGGCGCAGAACGGACGCTTCTGCCGCGACATCGAGCCCGGCAACGCCGCCATCGAGGCGCGCGTGGCGGAGGTCGCGGCGCTGCGCGCGGCCGGCAGACCGACGCTGCCGACGCGCCTCGACCGCGAGCTCGAGACCAACGTGTTCCTGCGCACCCGCTCGCCCGAGATCCGTGCCCGGCTCGGACTGGGGACGGCCGAGGACTGGCAGGTGTTCGCCGCCCTCCGCGAGCGCAAGAACAAGGCGTGAGGCCATGCCGGCGACGACCGCGAGCGACGTGATCCGGGCGCTCGACCTCGCGCCGCACCCCGAGGGCGGCTTCTTCCGCGAGACGTTTCGCGACCCGACGCCGACGGCATCCGGCCGCGCCGCCTCGACCGCGATCTATTTCCTGCTGCCGGCCGGCGTCGTCTCGCGCTGGCACCGCGTCGATGCGGCCGAGGTGTGGCACTGGTATGCCGGCGCGCCGCTCGAGCTTGCGATCGCCGACCATCCCGACGGCATGGCGGCGCTGCATCGGCTGGGACCGGACGTGCTCGGGGGTGAGCGGCCGCAGGTCGTCGTCCCGACCGGACGCTGGCAGCGGGCGCGGAGCGTCGGCGCGTGGACGCTCGTCGGCTGCACCGTCGCACCCGGCTTCGAGTTCAACGGATTCGAGCTGTGGCCGGACGGCAGCGACCCTCCGGAGGCCCGTTCGCCACAGCACAAATGAATTCGCGCCCGATTGTCGTGCCGTCCACTGAATTCGACGCGCTGGCCTGTGGGTAACTCCACGGATTGCCAGGATAAATGCCAATTTGTCGGGTGCATGGCCCGGCCCCGCTTGCTCCCCCGGCGCGACTCACCTGAATGTCCGTCAAGAGTGATGAGGCTTCGGCTAACGGGGGTTGCCGGTCATGAGGCGCGAGTCTTCCGGACCAGTTCTGACGACCATTTTCGTCGACTACGACAACATCTACCTGTCGCTGCGCAGAAAGAGCGAGGAGGCGGCGCGGCGGTTCGCGAAGGACGCGAGCCTGTGGCTGCGCGAGCTGGAGACGGGACGACTCATCACGCCGACCAACGGCCTGTCGCCGACCCTGCCGCGGCGCATCGTGATGAACCGCTGCTACGGCAACCCGGTGCCGCGCCGGAACAATTCCGACAACTCGACCGACATGAACTCGTTCCCGTTCGTGCGACATCACTTCCTGCGCTCGGGCTTCGAGGTCATCGACTGCCCGCCGCTGACCGCGCAGCTCAAGAACTCGTCCGACATCCGCATGGTCATGGACGTGCGCGACCTTCTCGGCCACGACACCTATTTCGACGAGTTCATCATCCTCTCCGGCGACGCCGACTTCACGCCCGTTCTGCACCGGCTGCGCGCCCACGCCCGCCGCACGGTGATCTTCGCCAACGACCACACGGCGGCGCCCTACACCTCGATCAGCGACGGCGAGGTCAGGGAAGCGGACCTCATCTCGCTGCTGCTCGAGGGCCGCATCGGCGGCGAGGCCGAGCCGAACAACCAGATCGAGCAGGGCGCCGAGACCGCCCGCGTGCCGAGCATCACCCAGATCGAGGTGTTGCGCCGCGAGCTCGTCGGCGAGGTCGCGGCCCTCGTCCGTCAGTCCGGCCAGCCGGTTCCGCTCGAGGCGCTCGCCGATCGGCTCGTCCGCACGCTCGGCCACGACAAGACGGCGGGCTCCGGCTGGGGTGGCACGGGCAGCTTCCGAGAGCTCTTGTCGCGCGCGCTTCCGGGCGAGCTGCGGATGTCGAGCGAGCCGCCCTACTATGTGTTCGACGCGGCTCTGAGCGTGCCGGAGCCGGCGCCGCTGATCGCCGCGCCGCCCGCCGCCGAGCCCGCGCCGCGTCTCAACTATGCCGAGCCGCGGTTCGAGGCCGCGGCTCCGCAGCCGCCGCAACGCCTCACGCCGACGGCGCCGGTGCCGTCTCCGCAGGGCCAGAACGCCATCGTCGCCCCGCAGCGTGCGGCGACTGCGGCTCAGCTCGGTCAATCGCCCCTCGGCCAGTCGCCGCTGGGCCAGTCGCCGCTGGGCCAGTCGCCGCCGGGGCCGATGTCCTACGGCCAGCCCCCGGCGTCGCAGCTCGCCGCGGCGCAGCACCCCGTCGCACAGTCGCCGGGCCTCCCCGCCGCGTCGAGCCCGCCGGCTCGTACCGCGCCGATCCAGCCGCCCACCGCGCCGGTGCAGCGGAGCCAGTTGCAACCGGCGCCGCAGGCCGCCCCGGCGCCGCCCCGCGTCTCCGACGCCGCCAACGCCATCCAGCAGTCGATCGCGCGCATCCACGAGGCGTGCCAGGCGCCGCCGCTGTCGCCGCCGGAGTACCGGGCGCTGTTCGAGGCCATGGCCCAGGAGATCAACGGCAACGGCCTCACGGGCGCGCAGACGCTGGTCAACATCGGCGCCCGTGCGCACGAGCTCGGCATCGACATCCGCCGCGACGACATCCGCTTCGTGCTCGAGGTGGTGAGCGAGGCCGATCCGTGGTTCGAGCAAGGCGCGTCGGCGGTGCTGTTCTCGAGCCGGTTCCGCAACTTCGTCGTGGCTCGCTGCCGCAGCCAGGGTCTCAACCTGTCGTCGGACGAGCTCGACCTGATCGAGGCCTGGTTCGCCGGCACGGCAGCGGGAGCCGGCGAGCGCCGCGCTCCGGTGCAGCAGCAGGCCCTGCCGCAGCGCGCGCCGGCCGAGGCGCCGGCACCGCAGCAGCCGGCGGCAGCGGCGGGGTCCGGCGACCGCTGGTGGGGCCTCGACGAGGGCCGCCAGCACGTCGCCGAGACGCGCGCCGACCGGTTCGGAGCCCCGGCCGACGGCGGTGGCGACGAGTTCCCGCGCTTCGTGCGCAAGGGTCTGCGCGGCTGAGCCGCGGCACGGATCGAAAATCGGAGGGCGCCGCGATACTGTCGCGGCGCCCTCAGCGCTTGCGGGCCAGGGCGCCCCGGCCGGCCAGCCAGAGATCGCCGCCGCCGAGCACCGCGCCCGCCGTCACCAGCACCGCCGCCGCCCACAGGAGCGGCGTCGCGACGGCCCCTCCGCCGAGCGTGAGGCCGAATGTCGACAACAGCGGCGTCACGTAGGACGCGATCCCGACGAGCCGCACGTCGCCGCGCTTCATCGCGCGGTCCCACAGGTAGAACGCGATGCCCACGGGGCCGAGCCCCTGGAACAGGATCGCGAGCCATTGCCCGGCACCCGCCGGCCAGACCCAGGTCTCGACGGCGAGACTGGTCAGGAGCGCGGCCACGGCGGTCAGCGCCGAGGTGCCCATGACGGCCAGGCTCGGCACGCCGGTGAACAGCCGCGAGGCGACCGAGTAGGTCGACCAGATCACCGCCGCGGCGAAGGCGGCCACGTAGCCCAAGGGAACCGCCGCGGTGCCTGCGGCGCCGGCCGCCGAGCCCGGGACGCCGCCTGCGAGGACGAGCGCGCTGCCGGTGAAGCCCAGCCCTGCTCCCGCGACGTGCCACCAGCGGAGCGGCCGGCCGCCCGCGGCGCGCGGCAGGAATGCCGACAGCACGACGATCAGCAGCGGCCACAGGTAGTTGATGAGGTTGGCCTCGACCGCCGGCGCCGTCTTGAGCGCTACGAAATAGGCCGCGTGGTAGCCGTAGAGCCCGTAGACGCCGAGCAGCCAGTAGGCCGCCGGAACGTCGCGCAGGGCGCCGATGCGCTCGCCGGTCACGAGCGCCCAGCCGATCCCGGCCAGGGTCGAGAGTATGAAGCTCAGCGCGACCAGCTCGAACGGCGGAACCGCGGCGACGGCCGAGGTCACGGCGGCGAGGGACGACCAGAGCAGGATCGCGACGAGCCCGAGGCCCGTCGCGATACGTTGCTCGGCAGTTGTCTCCGGCGGCATCCGTGCCTGCCTCGCCTGCTTGCACCGGTGGAGCTCGATCCGATCGTTCAGACGTCGCCCGGGCGGAGCCCGCGCGACAGCCTCAGTCGATACCCACGCGCCGCAGCCTCGACCGCCTCCGCCTTCCGAGTACTCCATGGCCGTGCTCGACACGGCCATCCAGCGGGCTGGGCGCGAGCGGAGGGCATTGCGCTCGTTGGCCGGATCTCGTCCGGCCAAGGCGTGCTTGAGGAGCGGGGCGTGAACTTCCGCTCACCGACATGAGATCGACGCGCGAGATCCTCAGGCGAGATACTCAGGCGAGATCCTCAGGCGAGATACTGGCCGCCGTTGGCGGTCAGCGTCGAGCCGGTGACGAAGCCGGCCTCGTCGGAGGCGAGGAACACGACGCAGCGCGCGATCTCCTCCGGCTCGCCGAGGCGGCCGACCGGGATCTGCGGCAGGATCGACTTCTCGAGCACGTCCTGCGGCACGGCCTTGACCATCTCGGTGGCGATGTAGCCGGGGCAGATCACGTTGACGGTGATGCCCGACCGCGCGCCCTCC
>JAKAML010000098.1 GCA_021812845.1 Pseudomonadota bacterium | reverse complement strand
AGCCGAAGCTGTTCGACATGACACAGTTAAGCGTCGCGTCGTCGATGCGCTTCCTCGCGATCGGAACGTCGGCGAAGGCCGGGTCGATCTCCTCGATGTTGGCGCTTTCGCAGACGAAGCCGTTGTTCATCATGAGCAGCGAGAAGATGGCCTCCTGGACGCCGATCGCGCCGAGCGAGTGGCCGGTCAGCGACTTGGTGGCGGCGATCGCGGGAATGTCGGAGCCGAACACCTGCCGGATGGCGGCGATCTCGCGCTCGTCGCCGACCGGCGTGCCGGTCCCGTGCGGGTTGATGTAGTCGACCTTCGGCGTGCCCTTGCCGTCGAAGCCGGCCAGCGCCTGCTTCATGCAGCGGACCGCACCTTCGCCGGACGGCGCGACCATGTCGAAACCGTCGGAGGTGGCGCCGTAGCCCGCGACCTCGCCGTAGACCCTCGCGCCGCGCGCCTTGGCGTGCTCGAGCTCCTCGAGCACCAGCACGCCGGCGCCGCCGGCGATCACGAAGCCGTCGCGGTTCTTGTCGTAGGCGCGGCTCGCGGTCTCCGGCGTTGCATTGAACTTCGACGACATCGCGCCCATGGCGTCGAACAGGTTCGACAAAGTCCAGTCGAGCTCCTCGCAGCCGCCGGCGAACATGACGTCCTGCTTGCCCCACTGGATCAGCTCGGTCGCGTTGCCGATGCAGTGGGCCGAGGTCGCGCAGGCCGAGGAGATCGAATAATTCGTTCCCTTGATCTGGAACGCCGTCGCCAGGACGCCCGACGGTCCCGAGCACATCGCCTTCGGAACCTCGAACGGCCCGATCTTCTTCGGCCCGCCGGATTGGCGCGTGGTGTCGGCCGCGGCGACGATGGCGACGGTCGAGGGGCCGCCCGAGCCCATGATGATTCCGGTGCGCTCGTTGACGATCGTCTTCGGATCGAGACCGGCGTCGCGGATCGCCTGGTCCATGGCGATGTAGTTCCATGCCATGCCGGAGTTCATGAAGCGCTTGGGCTTCCGCGGGACCATGGCCTCCCAGTCGAGCTTGGGCTCGCCGTGGACCTGGCACTTGAAGCCGAGCTCGGCGTACTTCTCGGCGCGGCCGATCCCCGATTTCGCTTCACGCAGCGAGGCGAGCACCTCCTGGGAATTGTTTCCGATCGAGGAAACGATGCCCATGCCGGTGACGACGACCCGTCTCATAACGCCCGATCCCTTTCCGAGCCGGCCACGACCGGTGCTCTCCCTGCCACAAGTCCCGCAACTATGCCGCGGGGGCTTCGCCGGCTTCGAACAATCCTACACGCATGTCGGTCGCGGTGTAGATGACTTGCCCGTCGGCCTTCAGCACACCGTCGGCGATGGCGAGCTTCAACTTGCGCAGGATCACGCGTTTCATGTCGACCACGTACTCCACGCGACCGGTCGTCGGCAGCACCATGTTGGTGAACTTGACCTCGCCGACGCCGAGTGCGCGACCGCGTCCCGGCGCGCCGAGCCAGCCGAGATAGAAGCCGGTCAACTGCCACAGCGCATCCAGCCCGAGGCAGCCCGGCATCACCGGATCGCCCTGGAAATGGCAGTTGAAGAACCAGTCGAGCCGGGCATTGCCGGCGACCTTCAGCTCGGCCACGATCTGGCCCTTGCCATGGGCGCCGCCCGCGTCGGCGACGTGCGAGATGCGGTCGAACATCAGCATCGGCGGCAACGGAAGCTGGGCATTGCCCGGACCGAACAGCTCGCCGCGCCCGCAGCTGAGCAGGTCCTCGAACTCGTAACTCGAACGGCGTTCCGCCATTGTTCCGCAGTGCCCCCCTTGTGCGCGACGGCATCCCCGTAGCGCCACGCCGCCGCGAGCCCCGCTGCTGCGAGCCTCGCCATCGTCAGTCCGGCCATCGCGCGCCCGGCCGGAGCCGCCCGACTCCAGCCTTCCAGAAAATCGATCCGAACGCGGCACCCTTCGACCTGTCCCCTTCAAACGGTAAAGCGGCCGACCGTCAAGGGGATTGCCGATCCCGGCGGGCCGACGCCGCCGGCGGGCGGGGCCAGCGGTCACGGCGCCGCACGGCGCCCGACAGCGACGGCGGGGCGATGACGGCGGCGAGTTGCGGCACGGGAGGTTCGCGACTATATTCCGGCCACAGGCCGGGTGCGCCGAGAGGCGGCCCGCGCTGTGCTGCGGCCGGCAAGGCGTCCATTCGGATGCCGCTGCAAGTCGCCGTGGCGATCGTTCGACGCCGGCTTGCGGGAAAGATCGGAACTCGTCTGTGGACGTCAGGACTGCCGACATCGTCGAGTTGTTGCGACAGGCCGGGCTCCGGCCGACGCGCCAGCGCATGGCGCTCGGACAACTGCTGTTCGGCAGCGGCGACCGGCACGTCTCGGCGGAAATGCTGCACGCGGAGGCCACGTCCTGCGGCGAGCACGTCTCGCTGGCGACCGTCTACAACACGCTGCACCAGTTCAAGCGTGCGGGCCTGCTGCGCGAGCTCGCCATCGAGGGGTCGAAGACGTTCTTCGATACCAACACCTCGAACCACAGCCATTTCCTCATCGAGCCCGAGGGCGCGGTGATCGACATCCCGAGCGATCAGATCTCGGTGGCCGGTCTGCCGGAACCGCCCGAGGGGCTGCGCATCGCCCACATCGACGTCGTGGTCCGTCTCGTCAAGGCGTGATGCCGTCGGGGCCGATGCGACGGGGCGTTCCGCGCGAGGCGATGTAAATTCTCGCGTCGCGCGTCACCGGATCTTCTCGCCCTGGTAGACGCCCCACAGCTTCTTCTGCTCGACGAAGCCGCGATAGTCCTCGATCGTAACCTCGCACCAGTCGCCGTCGCAGGCCATGATGTTGGCGATCACGCCGGCCTCGACCTCGACCACGACCGGTGCGCCGGAGCGGCTGCTGGCCCACAGCGGCACCCGCGGCACCGGCCGGTCGGGTTTGCGCTCCCAGGGCAGCACCATCGCCGTTCGCCGGCCGGAAAGGAAGGACTGGGCGATCCAGCCGGTCGTTCCCTCCGAATCGCGCACCTGTCGCCAGCCTTCGAACTCCTTCGTCACCTCGAGCGGGAGCCCGGCGCGCCGGAACACCCAGGCGGCGGGGTAGTCCGTGCCCGGCCCGTTGCGCAGGTTGACCTGATCCGACTTGAGACTGACGAAGCGGGGCAGCGGCAGGCCGCTCGACTGGAGCGCCGGCGGCGCGTCGTCCCGCGGCGGCGTCTGTGCCGCGGCGACGTCGGTCCGTAAAGCCGTCCCGACGCAGCCGGCGACGATCGCAACGGCGGCCGACACCAGACACCGGACCAGACCCGTGCCGTTGCGCGTCATCAATGACCCCTCCTCGACGATCCGTCCTCTTTCCGGGCCGAAGCGGCCCGACCCCGTGCCCGTCTCCGGAGCAGAAACCCGGCGGTCGCGACGGTTGCGGTCGGCAGCGTCGGATCCGGCGGCGTCCGCCGCCGAACCATCGCTTGCCGCCGCACCGGTCTCGTGCAATTCGTCGAATTGCCGATCGTATCCGGCACTTTGTCATCCGCAAGGCCATCTGATAAAGACACCGGGCCTCCCCCCTCCGAGGTTCCCCGAGACCGCTCGCGGCGAACCGACCGTCATGCCGAACAATCTTCTCCCTTGGAAGCAAGCGACCAATGCCATCGAGCACCAGAAAGCCCGTCATCATCGTCACCCGCAAGCTGCCAGACGTCGTCGAGACGCGGATGCGCGAGCTCTTCGACGCCCGTCTCAACGTCGATGACCGGCCGCTGACGCAGTCGGAGCTGGTCGAGGCGGCCAAGACGGCCGACGTGCTGGTTCCCACGGTCACCGACCGCATCGATCGCGCCGTCATCTCGCAGGCCGGACCGAACCTGAAGCTGATCGCCAACTTCGGCACCGGCGTCGACAACATCGATCTCGACACGGCGCGCAACCGCGGGGTCATCGTCACCAACACGCCCGGCGTGCTGACCGAGGACACCGCCGACATGACCATGGCGCTGATCCTCGCCGTGCCGCGGCGGCTGGCCGAGGGCGCGGTCTACCTCAAGGATCCGAAGTCCCACTGGGGCGGCTGGTCGCCGACCTGGATGCTCGGCCACCGGATCTTCGGCAAGCGCCTCGGCATCGTCGGCATGGGCCGGATCGGCTCGGCCGTCGCCCGCCGCGCCAAGGCGTTCGGACTCCAGATCCATTATCACAACCGCCGCCGCGTCGCCGCCGAGGTCGAGCAGGAGCTCGAGGCGACGTACTGGGAGAGCCTCGACCAGATGCTGTCGCGGGTCGACATCGTGTCGGTGAACTGCCCGCATACGCCCGCAACCTACCATCTCCTGTCGGCGCGCCGGCTGAAGCTCCTGAAGCCCACAGCCTACATCGTCAACACGGCGCGCGGCGAGGTCATCGACGAGAACGAACTGGCGCGCATCATCGACGCCGGTGCGATCGCCGGCGCCGGGCTCGACGTGTTCGAGCACGAGCCCGCCGTCAACCCGAAGCTGCTCAACTCGGAGCGCGTCGTCGCGCTTCCGCACATGGGCTCGGCGACGGTCGAGGGCCGCATCGACATGGGCGAGAAGGTCATCATCAACATCAAGACCTTCCTCGACGGTCACGCGCCGCCGGACCGCGTCCACCCGGCGATGTTCTGAGTCGGGCGATCAGGCAGGGTTCGGGCTCTGCTCGCGCGCGTCCGGCGCGCACGCCGGGCCGGCGGCGGCCGCGGCATGGATCGAGAGATCGCGGATCGTCGGCGCGCGGCCGGACAGCGCGTTGTCCGGATCCCAGCCGATCCTGACGCTCTCGAACCGCGACGCGAGCGCGTCGTAGAGCAGCAGCCGTCCGGCGAGGCTGTCGCCGGCTCCGGTGATCTCCTTCAGGATCTCGACCGCCATCAGCGTGCCGACGACGCCGACGACGGCGCCGAGCACACCGACCTCCGAGCAGTTCGGCACCGTGCCCGGCGGCGGCGCCTCGGGAAAGATGCAGCGATAGGACGGCCACGGCTCGCCGTCCGGTGACGCTTGGTGCGGCTTCAGCGTCGTGACGTGGCCGTCGAACGGCCCGACGGCGCCGAACACCAGCGTCCGCCTCGCCAGATAGCAGGCGTCGGAGACCAGATAGCGCGTCGCGAAGTTGTCGGATCCGTCGGTCACGATGTCGTAGCGCGAGACGAGGTCGATGGCGTTCGAGGCCGTTATTCTCGCCGTGTGCGCCTCGACCGTGACGTGCGGATTGAGGCGGGCCACCGTGTCGAGCGCGCTTTCCACCTTGGCGCGGCCGACGTGCGGGGTGTCGTGGACGATCTGGCGCTGCAGGTTGTCGAGCGAGACCGTGTCGTCGTCGATGATGCCGAGCGTGCCGACGCCGGCGGCTGCAAGATAGAGCAGGACCGGGCTGCCGAGCCCGCCTGCGCCGACAACGAGCACGCGCGCAGCCTTGAGCTTCGCCTGTCCCTGACCGCCGATATCATGCAGGACAAGGTGGCGCTTGTAGCGCTGGATTTCCTCCGGCGTGAGTGCCATGGCTCGCTTTCCCGGATGCTCGCGTGCTGCGGCATCGCGTGTGCCGGTGGTCTTTACCCGACCCCAACGACCGTTACGGCTTGTCCTTCACCCTGGATCTTTATCCGAGGGGGCCACGCCTGCTGCTTTGCCGGACTCGGCACGGGTGATGGTCGGGTCAGACCACGGTCCGTGAATCTTGTACCGTCCCAAATTAGCTTTTTGCCGGTACGGTATGCACGCTGCTGATCGCGCTGGCGGGTCCGCCGCTGGCGGAAATGGCGCTGAAATTCGGTGCGCCTGAATATTTCTCGCTGATGTCCATGGGCCTGATCGCTTCGGCGG
>JAKAML010000097.1 GCA_021812845.1 Pseudomonadota bacterium | reverse complement strand
CCCGCGCCGTCGTGGGTGAAGGTTCGCGTCGTCGTGGTGCCGGTGACGACGTTGGCGATGCGGTTCGAGCCGCCGGGGTAGCTCAGCGTGTCCGTTACGGAGCCGGTGATCTCGGTGGTGCGGTTGCCGGTGCCGTCGTAGGTGTAGGTCTTGCTGCCCCACGGGCCCGCCGCGCTCTGCAAGCGGTTCGACTTGTTGTAGCCGAGCGCCAGCGAGTTCGACGGCACCGCCGCGTCGGTAATGGCCGTGATGTTGAGCTTGTCTGAGCGGGCGTAGCTCTTGTCGATCAGCGACAGCGCGCCGTCGGTCACCTGGCACCGCGACAGCTCGTAGTCGAGCGTGTGGGTGTTGGTGGTCGCGAGCCCGTTGCCGTGGGTGAAGGACTTCACGATGGTAGACAGCGGTTGGTAGACGATCGCGGTCGCGACGTTCGACCACGCGCCGGTCGAGGGCTTCCGCGTCCTGACCGTGGCGACGCGGCCCATGCTGTCGCGCAGATACTCGACCTGCCGGCCCGACGGGTAGGTGACGAGGCTCAGGTTGTCGGCGGCGTCGTAGGCGAAGTCGGTGACGTAGGTGAATCCGCCGACGACGCGGGTGTCGCGGGTGACGTTGCCGCGCGCGTCGTAGACCAGTGCGACCGAGCCGCCCTCGTGCGTGGTCGAGGTGAGGCGGCCCTTGCCGGCGTTGCCCGACGCGATGGCGTCGTAGACGAACGTCATGTTCTCGGCTGGCGCGGACGGGAACGTGCGCGTCAGGATGCGGCCGGCGTTGTCGTAGGTCATGTTGGCGACGATGCCGCGCCCGTCGGTGACCTGGGTCGCGAGCCCGCGCGCGTCGCGGACGTGCTGGCCGACGCCGGCCAGCTTCGGCAGCTCATCGAAACCGGTTGACGATCTTGAGCCCGATCCATGAGCCGAGCAGCGCGAGAAGCATCATGCCGGCGGAGAGGACGAAGAGCAGGGGGTGGCGCGTGCTCGCGAGCGAGCCGCCGAGATCGAGGCGGGAGAGCAGCGACTCCATCGCCATGCCGGCGAAGCCGACCGCCAGAAAGCCACCGACGACCGCGGCGACGATGCTGACGATCCAACCCAGCACACCGCGCCGTTCCGACCAGGCCTCTTGGAGCCCCGCGGCCAGCATGGCGAGGACATAGATCAGGGCAAGCGTCAGTGGTCCGCCCACACTCGACCTGGGCACAAGGTCGGTGAGCTCGAGCAGCACGACGGCTGCCACGGCAATCAGCGCGATATAGGTCACGGTTCCCTCCTCCGACAGCCCCGGATCGGCTTTGTGCGGTCTCGTCGTTGCGAGCGTTTCGCGGCACGGGAATTAGAGCCTACACCGGCCCCCTCTGTCACCTGCGCCGAGACGGCACCGCAGATTTGCCTCGGCGGCCGACCGTTGTGACGGGCTGCGCCGACGCGCACGGGTTACGGAGGCCATGAGCATGTGCGGATCTCCGCCTGGAAGCGGGCACCCTCAGCCATCTTGGTGCGTCAGATCACGGTGTTGCGCCCAAGATCGGTCGCGGCGAGGGCAAATTCGGCTTGCGGACGCCGAGCGGCACGGTATCGCGGCTCGCGTTGGCGATCGCCGACCTGCCCTCGACGCCGCGCCGCAGCGACGCGGCGGGTCACTTCGTCGGGCACGATGAGGTCGGCCGTGGTCGTCGGCCAGCGGCACGAACGGAGCGGGCCGCCCATTCGAGGCGACGAGGAGAGCACTCGCAACCAATTGCTCTGTGACCTCGACCTTCCGCGTCGGAGTGAGTTGCGCGCTCGTCGTGACCAACTCGGGCCCGTTCAACGGCATGGCGCACACGGTCCAGGATCGGTCGGGCAACATCATCGCCGTGGCCGACGGCACCACGGGCGTGGTGGCGAAAGGATACATCTGGCGGCCGGTCGCGGGATACGCCGGCACCGACCTGCCCGTGGGCATGGTCGATGTCGCAGGCAGCGCGACGCCCGAGTTGCTGTACGGCCACGCCGATCAAGTCTCGTCGGGCGCTGCCGGTTCACGCCGCGCGTGACGGACGGCGGCAACTCCATCCGGCTGCAGGGCGTGACGTGTCGACAGTGACGGTGGCGGATTTCGTACTGTTCGCATAGCCGGGCAGAGCACAGGCTGGTGAGGCCGGACCCCGCGCACGCGGCGGCTGGCTTCACCGCGGCACTGCCCGGCCGGGTCCGTCCCGGCCGGGCAGTGCCGCGGTGTGGGCGCGGAGCGCTGGATCTCGGCGGGCCCGGGCTGGTCCAGATGCCTGCCGGCATTGATCGTCACCGCTTCGTATCGCCTGGAGGAGCGGCCGGGACCGCGATCCTAGCCTCGACCTGCCGTGGGGAGGCAGCACCGATCCCTCGGCCGGCTCGTGTCCGCGGCCCTTGCGATTCGCGCATGAACTGGCTGGGGCGCCAGGATTCGAACCTGGGTATGACGGAATCAAAATCCGTTGCCTTACCACTTGGCGACGCCCCAGCAGGGCCGCGGCACGGCGCAAATGTCCGGCCGGTCCGCGGGCGAGCGGCACCATAGTGAGTTGCGCATCCGGCGGCAACACACGCCCCTGCTTCCCGCCCGGCCTCCGGACCGTGCCGGTCTGGCCGGTCGAGTTGCCGCGGCACGCGACACCCTGCGGCGGAGTGGCTGGGCCGCGGACCGCCAACGGCTGGCCAGTGAGCCGGCCAGGGAGCCTGTCAAGCGGCCTTGCAACGGGCGTGGGCCGCCGCTATAAAGCCGCCTCGCTCGCGGCACGTCTTGCCGGGAGCGGGGCGTCCACCCCATATCATAGGGCGCCGAACGGTCGGGCGGAGCGTAGCGCAGCCTGGTAGCGCACTTGCTTCGGGAGCAAGGGGTCGGAGGTTCGAATCCTCTCGCTCCGACCATTCTTTTCAATGACTTGCGGCGTCACCCAGCGCGCCGCGCCCAAGAAACGCCCAAAAATGGCAAGCCGTCTCGCGCTGGCCGTTCTCGTGGCCGTCATCGCCACCCCCACCCTCGCCTGCCCGACCGGCGTGACCATCATCGACGGCGACACCATCGCCATCGACGGCGAGCACGTCCGGCTGACCGGATTCGACACGCCCGAGGTCGCCCACGCCCGCTGCGACGCCGAGCGCGAGCTGGGCCAGCGCGCCACCCAGCGCCTCGAGGAGCTGGTCTGCCGGTCGGGCGAGGCGTCGGTCGAGGTGGTGATGTCCACGCGGCGGCTGGGACCGGCGACCGAGCGCCACGGCCGCGCCCTGGCCCGCATCGTGGTCGACGGCCTCGACGTCGGCGAGATCCTGGTGGCGGAGGGCCTGGCGCGGCGCTCGAAGCCCAGGCGCGGCTGGTGCCACATTATCGGCGGACGGCAGCTGCCGTAGCCCACAAACGACAAAAGCGCCCCCGCACCGCTCGGGGGAAGCGGTGCGGGGGCAGACGACCGGCGGCGGGGTGGCACACCAGGTCGATGGGATGGGCACGCCGCGTCGAGGCTTGCCTCGGAGCGGCCAGCCAAAAAGCTACGTGAACACGATCAGCAGCACCACGGCGCCGAGCGCCACGGTCGGCGTCCACCCAGACGGGAGGTGCAGACGGCGGCTGAGACGCGCCAGCCGCATCACGGCACAAGGCCTCTGATCTTCAAAAGGCCATCGATCTTGTCGGCGCCGATCGCGCCGAGCGCATAGGCCGCCATCAGCGCCAGCGCCGCCGCCCATTGCAGCAGCGCCAGGGCTTCCTTGCGGGCCGCGCGGCGGTCCTCCTTCGACCGCGCCCGTGCCTCGCGCTCCGCCTCCTGCGCCTCGCGCCACTTGGTCAGCTCGGAAAGCGCCGACGTCATCGGCGTGATCGCCTCGCCGTGGCGGCGGATCGCTTCGTCGTGGGCCGTGATCCGCGCCTGCAGGCCACTCATGCGCTGGTCGCCCTGCTCCAGGCGGCGGTCGATCCCGACCATGCGGTCGACCTGGGCCCGGAGCCGCTCCACCGTCGAGACGTGGTGCATGTGGCCCTGCACCTCCAGCGCCCGCACCCGCTCCCTCAGGTCCCCGTGGCCGCCGCCGTTGCCGCTCGGCATCTCGGATCCCGGCCAGGGCGGCGGCGATGTGGATCCCCAGTTCGGGGGCGGCGTGGTCATCCAGCAGCTCTCTCGGTGTCTTGGCCAGCATTGGCTACTCCCGGGCCGGGCGGGCCGGGACGGCGGCGGCCGTGCCCGCAGGCGGCGTAATCGGGCCGAACTGCGCCTCGAGCGCCTCGCGGCAGATGCGGCGGTGTGATTTCAGCGTGCGCATGCGGTCCTTGTTGAGGTCGTGCTGACGTGCCCCCTCGCTGCGCTTGACGTCGCGGTCGGGCAGCTCCTGCCACTTGGGGTCGCGGCGGTCGTCGCACTCGGCGGCGATGGCGGGCGGCGGCGTCTCGGCCGTCACCAGCACCACCTCGGGCGGGTCCTTGGCGCACGCGGCGAGCGCCAGTCCGGCGAGCAGAGCGACGGCGCGGGTGGTCCTGCCGAAGGCGGGCTCGCCTCCGGCAAGACTCGGCACCTGAAGCGCCAAGCAAAGGGATATTTTCATTTGCGCATCGCCCTGACCAGAGCCTGGGGGTAGATCACCGGGTCGTCGCCGAGCGCCTGGAGCTGCCGCTCGAGCTCGAGCACGCGCAGCCGCGCGTAGTCGCGCTCGATCTCGGCGGCGGCGCGGGCTGCAGCAGCGGCGGCGGCGGCACGGTTGTCCTTCAGCCGCTGCTCGAGCAGTGCCTTGTTGCGGAGCTTGCCCGCCTCGATCTTGAAGCGGCTCGTGGCCCGCGCGGTGGCGTCCGACGCCGCGTCGTGCCGGAGCCACCACAGCCCGACGAGCACGACGACGACGGCGGCGGCGACGACGGTTGCCACCGCCAGGTTGCGGTTCATGAAGCGGCCCGCCGCGGTGCGGGCAAGCGCCCAGCGCGCCGCGAGCCCGGCGAGGGTGGGGAGTGCGATCATGTCAGACCCCGTGCACGATGAGCTTGCGGCGGCGCTCGAGCCAGATGTAGACCGTGCCGGCGACGGTCAAAAGACCGGTCCAGAACATCGGATGCGCGAGCAGCGCTACGAGGAATTCCTTCATCGTCGTCGAGCGGGCGGCGGCGTCCGACGCCGCCATGCCCACCTGGGGCACGCCGGCGCCGCCGCCGACCATCACCGAGGTGTTGCCGGTCGAGGAGTGCAGCATGGTGGCGGGGCCGCCCTCGGCCACCTCGGGCGTGCGCACGAACTCGGCGGCGGGGTCGGGCTCGGGCGCGTCGAGCACCACCGACAGGTCGAGTTCGGAGATCCGCTTCAGGATCGCCATCGCGCCGGACTGGCCGGAGACGGCGGTGGCCGACCATTGGCCGTCGGCGACGTATTTGCCGCGCGTGTAGTGGCGCGTGCCGCTCCACAGGTAGGGCGAGGCGACCTCGGGGTGGTAGAGCCGGTAGCCCCAGCCGTTGTAGCGCTCGAGCTCGTAGGCGATGCGCGGGATGTCCCAGTGCTCGACGGCGTCGAGGCGCTTCATCGCCAGCGCGTCGCAGGCCGAGTCCTCGAACGTGAAAGGTCCATTGCCGGTGGCCGGGCGGCCGGCCGGGACCTGCACGGTGCGCCGCGTCAGCGGGTCGCCGTTGTGCAGGTGGCGATCGAAACGCAGCCCGCACTCCATGGCGTGGATGACGCCGACCACGTGCCACGGTACGCCCGAAGAGGCGGCGATCATCTGATAGCGGTCGCGGGCGGCGATGATCCGGCGCGCGGTCGCGGTGATCGCCGACAACCGGTCGGCGCGGATCTCCATCGATGACCACAGCGTCTGGTATTCCGCCTCCAGCTCGGCGTACTGCGGCACGCGGCGTGGCATGTGACCTCCTGGTGA
>JAKAML010000096.1 GCA_021812845.1 Pseudomonadota bacterium | reverse complement strand
CCGATCTCGCCAGAACATCGAGCACCTGCCTCAGATCATCGACCTCGCGGTCGAGCTCGGCGCCGGACGGCTCGAGGTGGCCCACATCCAGTACTACGCCTGGGCGCTCCGCAACCGCGCCGCGCTGATGCCCACCCGCGAGCAGTTCATGAAGACGGTCGAGATCGTGGAGGCGGCGCGGGAGCGGCTCAAGGGCATCCTGGTGTTCGATTTCGTGGTCCCCGACTACTACGCCAAGTATCCCAAGCCCTGCATGGGCGGCTGGGGCGCGGGCATCATGAACATCACGCCGTCCGGCAAGGTGCTTCCGTGCCACGCCGCCGAGACGCTTCCTGGCATGACCTTCGACACCGTCCGCACCCGGCGGCTCGCCGAGATCTGGCTCGACGGGGCGGCGTTCAACAAGTTCCGCGGCACGGGCTGGATGAAGGAGCCATGCCGCAGTTGCGAACGGCGCGAGGTCGATTTCGGCGGGTGCCGCTGCCAGGCGTTCGCGCTGACGGGCGACGCCACCAACACCGACCCGGCTTGCTCGCTTTCGGATCGCCACGCGGAATGGCTGAAGGTCGCCGAGCGCGAGAGCCATCAGCCGGCTCCGCCTTTCGTCTACCGGAAGATCGGCGGCGACAAAGTCAGGCCGGGCGCCGAAGCCGACGTCGCGGACGCCGAAGCCGGCGCTTGAGGTACGCACCCGCCCGAAGACCGCCGTCACGCTCCGCCGCACCATTGCCGGAACGCCGGAAGTGAATTATCTCCGGTGCGGCATTGTGTTCAGCGCGGGTTCAGTGAAAACTTGCGATGATGGTCGTTGATCTGGGTCAAAGGCACGCGATCCAGTTGCAGCGCCCCGGTGCGACAGCCCGGGCGAGGATGCCCAGGTGCAAGAGCAAGGACGGAGGAAATTAGGGATGCTCAAGTGGATGATCGCCGCTGTCACGCTGGTCGCCGTTCCGGCGGCCGCGTCGGCCCAGGACGCCGACGCCGGCAAGTCCGTGTTCGGCAAGTGCCGCGCGTGCCACGCCGTCGGTGACGGCGCCAAGAACATGGTCGGCCCGCATCTCAACGGCGTCGCCGGCCGCAAGGCCGGTGCGGTCGAGGGCTTCGCCTACTCGGAAGCCATGAAGAATTCTGGCAAGACCTGGGACGACGCGGCGCTCGACGCCTACATCGCCGATCCCAAGGGCAACATCCCGGGCAACAAGATGGTCTTCGTCGGCATCAAGGACGAGACCGACCGCAAGAACCTGATCGCCTACCTCAAGACGAACAAGTAGCACGCGCGATCATCGCCGCTATTGCAGGCGCCGCGGACCGGAGGTCCGCGGCGCTCGCCGTAGGGTGGCCTGCGCCCGCTCCCCGCGCCGCTCCCCGCTGTGACGGACGGCGCGTCGTATCCGCGGGCCGAAGCGTCGACCTCCGAAACCTCCCAAACTCTCCATGTCCGGCCATCGAGCCGGCCTTCCAGACCATTCGTGGCGGCAGCCGATTTTCAGTCTGGATGGCGGTGTCGCGCGCGGCCATGACGTGGAAGGGGACGCGGCAGGGGATTGCCTCTCGGATCGTGGGTGTTGCGGACGGCCAAAGTGCGGCTCGCTCAGCCGGGCGGCGACGGCACCGAAGCCAGCGGATAGACCCCCTGCCGGTCGATCGCCGCCCAGCGCTCCGCCGCCGTGCGGCCGTCGATGTCGAGATCGGGGGCGATCTCCGCCAGCGGCCCGAGCACGAACGCTCGCTCGGCGATGCGCGGATGCGGCACCACGAGATCGGGCTCGGCGAGTCGCAGCCGGCCGAAGGTCAGGATATCGACGTCGATGATGCGCGGCCCCCAGCGCAGCGTGCGGACGCGGCCCATCGCGGTCTCGACCTCCTGGCAGCGGCCGAGCAGCGCCCGTGGCGGGAGCGTGGTCAGGACGCGCACGCAGGCGTTGAGAAACCAGTCCTGATCGGTGACGCCCCACGGCGGCGTGCGCCAGTTGCGCGATCGCGCAGCGACGGCGACGTCGCCGGGCGCCGTCAGCAGGGCGATCGCCTGGCCGAGGTTCACGGCCTTGTCGCCCATGTTCGAGCCGAGGCCGAGGATGGCTTCGACCGTCTCCGCGGCGCCGCCCGCCGCGCGCCGGCCAGCGCCCTCGCCGGGTTGCACCACCATCGGCCGCTCAGTCGTACTTGAGGTAGGCAAAGCGCATGTCGCCCGCCGGCGTGCCCTCGAGCGAATTGGATGTGTCCGTGCCCGGTTGCCACATGACGACGTCCTCGATCTTCCGCGCCAGCGCCAGATCCTTGTCGGTGATGCCCTTGGCGGAATGGGTCATCAGCCGTACCTCGACCCAGGCGTAGGAGAGCGTGATGTCTGGGTGGTGCCAGGCAGCCTCCGCCAGATGACCCACGGTATTGACGACCATCAGCGTCCCCTTCCAGCTGTTCGTCTTGTAGGTGCGGCGGATCCAGCCGTCCGCGAGCTTCCAGGTCGGCAGATTCTGGCCGAGCCACCGCTCGACGTCGGCGTCGGGCATGGGCTTCTCGCGTTCCGAGGTCATGTTGCTCTCCTGGCTCCTTTGGTGGACACTCCGGCCCCGGGGACGCCCGTTCGCCGCGCCCTGTGCTCAGAGGGCGCGTCGGCCGCTCCGCGAGGTGGACACCCGGCCGCCGCGAGACCCCGACAGTAGCCGCCTCCGCCGGACAAAGGAACGACCACCACGATGTCCGCCCGGCCCAAGTCCAAGAGCATCCGCATCGTCGCGCCGGGACGGCTGCACCTCGGGTTCCTCGACCTCAACGGCGGCCTCGGACGGCGATTCGGCTCGCTCGGGCTCGCCATCGACCGGCCGGCGACGGAGATCGTCGTGCGCCGCGCCGAGGGGCTCGTCACTTCCGGTCCCGAGGGCCGGCGGGCGGCGACGGCGGCGATCAAGGTCGTCGACGCCTTCGGATTGTCGATCGGCCACGACATCGCGGTGCGGGCGGCGATCCCCGCCCATGCCGGCCTCGGCTCGGGAACCCAGCTTTCGCTGGCCGTCGGCACGGCGCTGCTGCGGCTCGAGGGCCGCCGGCCGCCCGCGGCCGCGATCGGCGACGTCCTCGACCGCGGCGCGCGCTCGGCGATCGGCATGGCCGCGTTCGATCACGGCGGCTTCGTCGTCGACGGCGGACGGGGCACGGACGGCGGGCCGCCGCCGGTCGTCATGCGCCATCCTCTGCCCGAGGACTGGCGGATCATGCTGGTGCTCGACCGCCGCGAGACCGGCGTCCACGGCGACAAGGAGGCCAAGGCGTTCGCCAACCTGGCGCCGTTCCCCGAGGAGCGCTCCGGGCATCTCTGCCGGCTGGTGATGATGCGGCTGGCGCCGGCGCTGCTCGAGGCGAACATCGGCGAGTTCGGCGCTGCGGTGACCGAGATCCAGGCGATCGTCGGGCGGCATTTCGCCGACGCCCAGGGCGGTGGCCTGTGGAGCAGCATGGCGGTGGCGGAGATCGTCGAGGCCATGGGGCGCGCGGGGGCGGTGGGGATCGGACAGAGCTCGTGGGGACCGACCGGGTTCGCGTTCGTGCCGTCGGAGGCGTCTGCACGGAGCCTCTATCGTACTTTCGAACGAGACGCTAAAGCGAGGGGTATGGAAATTCTGGTGGCGCGCGGACGGAACGTCGGCGCGGAGATCGAAGAGCGGACGCCAGATACCGCTCAGGTCTGAAGGGAAGGAACTCGAGATGAGCGATGCCACACCGATCCTCCATATGCTCGCCCCGCAGAAGCACATGAGCCCGTTCGACGTGAACATGGCAGCCGACGCCGGCTTCAAGGTCATCGTGCCCTATGTCAACGTCGACCTCGCCGAGGTCACTGGCCTGATCCAGGACGCGATCTTCTCGCGTCCGCCGAACTACGGCCCGCGCACGGGCTTCTTCATGGGCGGCAAGGACG
The DNA here is from genome assembly GCA_021812845.1 of Pseudomonadota bacterium. Classification (GTDB taxonomy): domain Bacteria; phylum Pseudomonadota; class Alphaproteobacteria; order Rhizobiales; family Hyphomicrobiaceae; genus JAKAML01. The sequence continues at coordinate 1,994 of JAKAML010000096.1, read as the reverse complement.
CGATCCTGGCGCTCGACATGATGGAGGCGGCGAGGAAGGCCATGGTGCCGCCGTTCGAATGCTCGACGTTCGCCGATCCGGCGGGCTCGTTCACCACCGCCGCCGCCATGGTCGCCTGCGTCGAGCGGGTGCTGAAGCTGAAGTTCGGCCGCAGCTGGAAGGGAACCCGGGTCGCCGTGTTCGGCGCCACCGGCGTCGTCGGCTTCGCGTCGTCGATCATCGCCGCGCTCGAAGGTGCGGACGTCCGGCTCGTGGCGCACCGGGGCGTCGACCGCGTCGTCAAGAGTGCGGCGGTCTCCAAGGAGCGCTTCGGCGTCGATCTCGAGGCCGTCTCCGGCGAGACGCCCGAGCGGCGGCGTGACATCGTCGCCGACGCCGAGGTGGTGTTCGCCGCCGCCGCCGCCGGCGTCCAGGTCGTCTCGGCGGACGACATGAAGGCCGCACGGCGCCTGCTCGTCGTCGCCGACGTCAACGCCGTCCCGCCGCCGGGCGTCGAGGGCATGGAGCTGTTCATGGACGGTGCGCCGTTGCCGGGCTGCGATGCGCTCGGCGTCGGGCCGCTGGCGATCGGCGACATCAAGTACAAATGCGAGAGCGGGCTGTTCCGGCAGATGATCGAGAGCGACGGTCCGGTCGCGTTCGATTTCCGCCACGCCTACGCGATGGCGCGGAAGCTGACCGGCCTCGCGTGAGCCGGAGGTGAACGGGCAATCGATCCTGATCGCCGGTCTTTCCGGGCGGGCTCTCGCCGAGTCCGCCCGGCGCGCCGGCTTCGTGCCGCTCGTCGTCGATGCGTTCGGCGACGACGACACGCGGCTGGCGGCGCACCGCGTCGCGGTCCTGCCCGGCGCGCTGGCGAAAGGCTTCGACGCGGCGGCGCTCGGCGCGGCCCTCGCCGAGCGCGCCGCCGCCGCGCCGTCGGAGCCGCTCGGCGTCGTGCTCGGCGCGGGCTTCGAGGCCGATCCGGACCTCGTGGCCGGGCTCGCCGAGCGCCACCCCCTGATCGGCTGCGCGCCGGCGACCGTTCGTCGGGCCAAGGATCCGACGGCGCTCGCGGCCCTCTGCGCCGAGCTCGGCGTGTCCCATCCGGCGATCCGCCTGACGCCGCCGGCCGACGGCGCCGGCTGGCTCTCGAAGCGCCAGGGCGGCAGCGGCGGCAACCACGTCCGCCGCGCCCCGAGACGGCCCGCGCGCCGCCCGGGCCGCTACTTCCAGCGCGAGGTCGCGGGGACGGCGATCTCCGCCCTCGGCATCGTCGCGGGCACGGACTGCGCCTTCGCGTTCAGCCGCCAGTGGACCGCCCCTTCGCCGCGCCATCCGTTCCGCTACGGCGGCGCCGCCGGCAGCCTCGAGCTCGAGGCCGACCTCGAGGCGCGGCTGATCGGCATCGGCGTCGACCTGGCTCGCGCGCTCGACCTGCGCGGGCTCGTGTCGCTCGACTTCATGGTCGGCGACGACGGCACGCCGCACCTGATCGAGGTCAACCCTCGCCCTGGCGCCACCCTCGACGTATTCGACGACGACCGGGGGACGCTGTTCACGGCCCATGTCCTGGCCGGCCGCGGCGAGGCCTCGCTCGAGCGGCAGTTTGCGGTCTGGGCCCCGCCGGCGGCCAAGGCGACCGCCTGCCTCTATGCCGGCCGCGATCCCGTCCGTATCGCGACGATCGCCTGGCCCGCCTGGGCCCACGACAGGCCCGCGGCGGGCCGCACGATACCCTCCCGCGAGCCGGTCGCCACCGTCTCGGCGGTGGCGACGAGCGCAGCCGAGGCCGAAACGCTCTGCCGCGAGCGCCTCGAAACGCTCGCTGCCATGCTGTATCAAATGAAGCCAGGGAAGGAAGTGCTGCCATGACGAGCCCCTCCATGCCGGTGCCGAGCGTCAATCAACGGGCCGCCCGCATCGTCGACGAGATCGTCGCCAACGCGGCGGCATTGCGCGTCGCCGTCTCGACCGGGGACGCGGGCGAGCGGCGCGTCGATCTCGGCGCGGCG
>JAKAML010000095.1 GCA_021812845.1 Pseudomonadota bacterium | reverse complement strand
CGGCGGCAGTTGCGACTGCCCGGCCGGCGCGGCCGGGACCGGCAGGGTCTGCTGCTGTGCCAGGACCGGCGGCACGAGTGCTCCGACAGCGCCCGCGGTGAGCAGCAATGTTCTGGTGTACGTCGCCATTCTCTCGACCCCCTGATGCCGGCCACCCGTTCCACGCCGCGAACGCGACGGCGGATGCGGCCCCTTACGCTCTACTCGTCCGGCAATGCCGGCATTCGAAGGCCGATCGGACATTCGCCCCGATGCGGCCGATTCCCGTTCGCCCACGCCTCCGCGTTTCAGGGAATATTTCCCGAATTGATTTCTGCCCGAGGCGGAATTGAAACATTTCGGTGATTGGTCCCGCAGGCGCCGGAATTCTGCCTGTTCCGGTCTAATCGAGCCCTTTTCCCGATCTCAATCCCGACCCGATGGGCGTCGCGCCGCGACGAAACAATGTTGCGCTGGCGTTGCGCCGCAGTCACAGTTGCCCTAGTGTCGTGACCGCAAAGTCCGCTTCAGTCCTCCGTGTGCTCGGCTGCGGACTTCGCAGTCTGAACGACATCAGAGGAACCAAGGATCCTGGTGTGATTCAGATCGAGAAGTCCGTCCTCATGTGCGGCTGCCGAATGAAGCGGACGTCTCGATCATCACAGCAGCTCGCGCCCGATCGGGCCGACAATCGGAAGCGGCAACCCGAACCGACGAGCGGGCCATCCGATTCCGCGCGACGACGAGACGGCACGAGAGGCGCTCGCTCACCTCTCGGTGATCGACCTCAACTCGGGTTGATCGCGGCCGTTGCGTCACGCTAGAGGATGATCTCCGGTGTCCGGCGCGTCGGGCGCCCGGCGCCGCACTGGAGGTTGCGTTGGCTCCGCTGTCCGTTCCGCCCTTCCAGGCCGCTGCGCTCGCCGTCGTCACGCTCGCCGCCAGCACCACAAGCTGGGCCGCCGCCCGGGCCCAGGACGCCACCGCGGTCAGGGTCGAGCTCAACAAGCTCGAGCCGCTCGACAGGAGCTGCCGGGCCTACTTGGTGATCGACAACGCGGCACCCTTGGACTACGACGCCCTGAAGCTGGACCTCTTCATGTTCCGCACCGACGGCATCATCGGCCGCCGCTTCGCCGTCGATCTCGGACCCTTAAAGGGTGCAAAGCGGACGGTGAAGCTGTTCGATCTCGCCGGAACGGGCTGCGACGACGTCGGGAGCTTCCTCATCAACGACGTTCTCGAATGCCGCGTCGGCGGCACGGCGGCCGCCGACTGCCTCGCCCGCCTCGCACCCGCCTCGCTCGCCGCGGCGAGGCTCACCAAGTAATCGACATCATCCACGTCCACGGTTCAGACACCATGCAGCCCGCGCCCAATGCCCACGAATTCACCATTCTGAGCCTCGTCAAGAACGCCGACCCGGTGGTCCAAGCGGTGATGGCCGGTCTCGTGCTCGCCTCGATCGTCTGCTGGGGGATCGTGTTCGAGAAGGCGATCCGGATGCGGCGCCTCAGGAACGACGTGGCGCGCCTCGAGGAGGCCGCCGCGCACGGCGCGTTCCCGTCGGAGGCCAGCCCCGGCCTCGTCGACGCGCTGCAGAGCGCGGCGCGGCTCGAGGCGGCCGAGGGCGGCGCCTCGGGCGAGGATCGCAACGACGTCCGCGGCCGGCTCGAGCGCGCGATGCGGGGCGCGATGAAGCGCGAGCTGCAACGCATCGAGGCCGGGCTGCCGTTCCTCGCGACCGTCGGATCGGCAGCGCCGTTCGTCGGCCTGTTCGGCACCGTCTGGGGCATCATGAACTCGTTCACCTCGATCGCGCAGCAGAAGGACACGAGCCTCGCGGTGGTCGCACCCGGCATCGCCGAGGCGCTGTTCGCCACCGCACTCGGACTCGTGGCCGCGATCCCGGCGGTCATCGCCTACAACCAGTTCGCCGTCGGCCTCGGCCGCGCGTCGGAGCGGATCGGCGCGGCCGTGGCGCTCCTGGCCAAGCGCCTCGCCCGCCGCCACGACGCCGCCCACGACAACAAGCCGGAGGCCGTGCCGCTGAGGAGGACCGTCTGATGGGCATGTCGTCCGCGCCTGGACCGTCCGACGGCGAGGAGGCGGCCTATCGTCCGCTCGCCGAGATCAACATCACGCCGTTCGTCGACGTGATGCTGGTGCTGCTCATCATCTTCATGGTCGCAGCGCCGCTGATGGTCGCGGGCGTGCCCGTCGATCTCCCCAACTCGTCGGCCAAGCGGCTCAGCCAGCCGAAGAAGCCGATGGTCGTCTCGGTCGCCGCCGACGGCGCGCTCTATATCCGCGAGGAGGCGGTCTCGGCCGCCGGGCTGGTGCCGCGGCTGATGGCGCTCAAGGCCGAGGAGGGCGACACCGTCGTCTACGTCCGCGCCGACAAGAGCCGTCCCTACGGCGACGTCATGGACGTGCTCGCCCGCGTCGGCGAGAGCGGCTACCAGCGGGTGTCGCTGCTGACGCAGCCGAAACCGGGCGGAAGCAACGGCGCAGCCGCCGGGTCGCCGCCGGCGTCGGCCATCGCGACGCCGGCCCTGCCGGCACCCGTCCAGGCGCGCTGAGGCCGGCCATGGCATCCCTGCTGAGAACCACGACATGGGGAGCCTCGGCGCTGCTGCACGCGGCGCTCGCCTTGTCGCTCGTCTCGTTCGATGCCGGCGGCCGCGCCTACGACACGGGCGACGGCGGCGACATGTTCAATATCGACCATGGCATCGCCATCGAAGGTCTGTCACAGAGCGGGTTGCCGTCGGAGGTGATCGAGACGGCGCGCGACACACCCGCCGAGACCCAGGCGACAGCGGCCGCCCAGCCGCAGCCGTCCGAGCCGCCGCCGCCCGAGGAGATCCCCGTCACGGAGCCGCCGCCGGAGCTCGTCGAGGAGAGCGAGGTCATCACCGCCAAGGCCGAGGTGGTCGAGGAGCAGGAGATCCTGCGCGAGACCCCGCCCGAGGTGGTCAAGCCGCAGGTCGTGGCCGCCGCCGAGCCGGTGCCGGAGGCCGTCGTGGTCGAAGAGAAGAGCGCGGCCAAGAAGCAGACCGGCGGCGATCCCACGGTCCGCATGGCCTATCTCGGCAAGCTCAGGAGCCGCATCGAGGCGAAGAAGGTCAACCCCCACTCGCGCGACGCGGGCACCGTGGTCGTCCGCTTCACGGTCGATGCCAAAGGCAAGCTGGTGTCGCGCGAGGTCGCGACGAGCTCGGGCTCGAAGCGGCTCGACGAGGCGGCGCTGGCCGCAGTCGAACGCGCCTCGCCCTATCCGCCGTTCCCCGAGGGTCTCGGCGCGCCGACGATCGACGTCGACGTGCCGTTCCGCTTCATCACGCGCTGAGGCGCCCCGGGACAGGCGCCGGCCCGCCGCCGCAAGATCACGAAATCGTGCATTCGTGCAGCGTCCGATATGCAATGTTATAACCTAAAATAGCTCCGAGGATCCTCCCGCGTGTCGCTGAGAACGCAACTCGTCGCGATGATCGCCCTGGTGCTTCTGGCCACGCTGTGGCTCGGCGCCCTGCTCGTGCATTGGCACGCCGTCGACAAGGTCTCGACCGAGATGTCGGCGGCGCTGTCGGTCGGCGGCCGCATCGCGCGCAACGCGGTCGGCGTCGCCGACGTGCCGATCGCCGATCCGCGCCGCACGCTGGGCCTCGTGGTCACCCATTTCGACGGTGACCGCCATCTCAAGGCCCACCTCGTCGAGCCCTCGGGCCGCATCGTCCAGTCGTCGCGGCCGGCGGCCGACCTGACGCCGGCCCCGCGGTGGATCGAGCGCTGGCTGGAGGAGCCGCCGCGCCGCATCGACGTCGCGCTGCCCGACGTGTTCGATGCACACGGCAAGCTGATGCTCGAGACCTACGACCGCAACGAGATTGCCGAGGTCTGGGACGACCTCATGCTCTATGCGAAGCTGCTCGCGGTCTACAGCGCGAGCGGGCTCGGCGTCACGCTGCTCGTGCTCGCGCTCGCCATGCGGCCGCTCGAGGCGCTGAGCCGCGCCATCGCGCGGATCGGCGCCGGCGACTTCTCGACCCAGCTCGAGGAGACCGGCCCGCGCGAGCTCGCCGATCTGGCGCGCGGCTTCAACACCATGACGCGGCGGCTGGCCGGCGCCGAGAGCCGCAACATGCGACTCGTCGACAGCCTGAGCAGGGTGCAGGAGGAGGAGCGCGCCGAGCTCGCGCGCAACCTGCACGACGAGGTCGGACCGCTGCTGTTCTCGATCGACGTCGACGCGACCGCGATCCGCCTCGCGGCGGACGAGGGCGACCGCGACTCCGGAATCGCCGGCAAGGCCACCTCCATCCAGGAGGCCACGCTGGCGCTGAAGCGCAATGTGCGCGGGATCATCGAGCAGTTGCGGCCGGCTTCGGCCGAGGACATCGACTGGCCGCGGTCGGTGCACGACACGGTGGCGTTCTGGCGGCAGCGATTCCCCGGCGTCACGCTGGAGACGCGCCTCGACCACGTCGAGGTGCCGGCCGACGTCGCCGTCGCACTCAAGTACGTGGTCGGCGAGGCGATCGGCAATGCGCTGAAGCACGCCCGCCCGCGCCGCATCTCCGTCGACTTCGCGGCGGTGGGCGATCGCCTCGCGGCGGTGGTCCGCGACGACGGGGGCGGCCGCACCGGCGCCGGCCCCGGCGCGGGCGGCGCCGGCTACGGCATCGTCGGAATGCGCGAACGCACCGAGCGGGCCGGGGGCCGCTTCACCATCACCGACGTCGACGACCCTAAGGGCGTCGAGATCCGCGCCGAGTTCCCGCGGACGGCCGAGACGGGGGACGCGACAGTGGCCGAGACCGAGACCGAGACCGAGGAGACGGGCGCATGAAGATCCTGATCGTCGACGATCATGCCGTGGTGCGCGAGGGCGCGCGGCGGCTGCTCGCCACGCTGCCGGGCGCCGAGATCACGGAGGCCGCCAACGCCCGCGACGCGCTCAACGAGTACCGGCGCAGCCCGCCCGACCTCGTCATCCTCGACATCAACCTCGAGGCCAGCAGCGGGCTCGAGTTCCTGCAGCGGCTGCGCGCCCTGTCGCGCACCGTGCGCGTCATCATGTTCTCGATGCACTCCGGCACCTCCTACGTCAGCCGGGCGCTGAGCGCGGGCGCGATGGGCTACGTCGGCAAGAGCGCGCCGGCGTCGGAGCTGATCGAGGCCGTTAGCCAGGTGATGGCCGGCCGCGTCTATGTCGACCGCGAGCTCAAGACGTCGTTCGATGCCGCGACCACGGACACGGCCGATCCGCTGCAGAACCTGACCAACCGCGAGGTCGAGATCCTGCGGCTGCTCGGCGAGGGCAAGAGTATCGCGCAGATGGCGACGATCTTCGGCGTCGCCTACAAGACGGTTGCGAACTCCATGAGCCTCTTGAAGGCCAAGCTCGGCCTCACCCACACCGCCGACCTGATCCGGCTGTCGCTCGAACGCCGGGACGGTGCGACGAGCTCCGACACCGAGCGCCGCTGAAGCACGGCGCGCCGTCAGCCCTTGAGCTTCGCGAGCAGCGTCGTGCCGAGGCTCGCGGGGCTGTCGGCCATGGCGATGCCGGCCGCCGCCATGGCCGCGATCTTGTCCTCGGCCTTGCCCTTGCCGCCGGAGATGATGGCGCCGGCGTGTCCCATCCGGCGGCCGGGAGGGGCCGAGGCGCCGGCGATGAAGCCGGCCATCGGCTTCTTGCGGCCCTTCCTGGCCTCGCGCGCGATGAACTCCGCCGCTTCTTCTTCCGCGGAGCCGCCGATCTCGCCGATCATGATGATCGAGTGGGTGTCGGGGTCGGCGAGGAACATCTCGAGCACGTCGATGAACTCCGTGCCCTTGACCGGGTCGCCGCCGATGCCGACGGCGGTCGACTGGCCGAGGCCGGCGTCGGTCGTCTGCTTCACCGCCTCGTAGGTCAGCGTGCCCGAGCGCGAGACGATGCCGACGTTGCCGGCCTTGAAGATGTTGC
>JAKAML010000094.1 GCA_021812845.1 Pseudomonadota bacterium | reverse complement strand
GGCCGGGCTCGCGACAGCTTCGACCACCAGCTTCGCCTCGGCGATCGGCTTGCCGCCGGGACCGACCACGGCGATGCTCAGCTCCTGCGCGCCTTTCGCGGCGGCAGAGAGATTGAGGTGGGCACTGCGCAACTGCTCGGGGCCGATCAGCCACACGCCGGAGCCGATCGACTCGGCCGGCGACAGCGACACCCAGCCCGGGGCCCGGTTGACGATGACGTAGTTGCCGGTCGATGCGGCCATGTCGACGAGATCGTGGGTCAGGCGGACCGCGGAGCCGGCGCTGCCCTTGAGCACGGGGGTACGGGAGGCGGTGGTCTCGGGCGTTGGCCTGGTGGCCGGCTTCGGCGCGGGCGCCGGAGCAGTCTGGCGTTGCGCCGGGGCTGGCAATTGAGCCAACTGGAGGTGTTCATTGTGCCGGGTCACGGGATCGCGCGCTGTCGCCGGCACGACGGTCGGCCAGGCGAGACCGCTCGTGCAGGCGACGGCCGCCGCGATCACGAGCCGATCGCGGGTCGGCCGCATGACGGGCCGCCGCGGGCCATCGGGCGGTGAACCGAGCGGTGTGCCCTGCTGCCTCCCCGTCGGAGCCTTCGGCAGCTCGGGGTTGGAACCTCGGTCGGCGGGATGACGCATCACAGAACTCCGAACCTAACCAGAAGATTTCCGATCGTCCGACCGCTCATCGCGCTGCCTGCGCTCTGCGACGGTCTCTCTTGCGTGCCGTCCGAGTGCGCGCGCGGTAACTCGGCGCGACGTCGAATGGTGTCTCGTGTCTCTGCGCCGGGCGCCGTCGAGGGCGTTCCGGCTGCGGGTCCGATTTGGGTCGCAGGCGCGGCGGGGGGCCTGCTCACCAGAGACGCGGTCCGGTCGGCGCCCCCTGACCGCCTGCCCCAGGCGCGCCGCCCCCCGCACCCGACGGCGCACTGACCTGGCCGCTGCCCTGGCCCGGGCTCTGCTGCTCCATCCACTCCAAGAACTTCTGGAACATCGCCTGCTGTGCGGCCGGAGACTGCGGCAGGTTCTGCGCGCCTGCCTTGCGCTGGTTGGCGAGGAACTGCTCGAACGACTTCTTCTGAGCCGCCGCCGTCGCCGGGCTCGGTGCTGCCTGGGCGGCCTTGGGCGCGGCATTGGCGTCGAGCCACTGCTTGGCGGCGGGGAAGCGCTGCCAGCCCGGCACGTCGGCGAGCAGATTGACCTCGCGCCACTTCGGATGGCGCGGCTCCTTGCGCAGCTCGGGGAACTTGGCGAAGAACGCCTCCACGAACACCTTCAGTCGGCGATGACGGTCGGACCCCTGCGGCCAGTTGTAGGCCGCGAGCACCGCAGAGACGGCCACCGTCTCGACCGATTCGCCCTCTGGGATCAGGTCCGGATAGTCCTCGCTCGTGAGCCGTGCTGGCAGGTAGTCCTGCTCGAGCGCCTCCTCGAACGGAATGGGCAGGAGCTTCAGGTCGCTGCCCTGGCCGCGGATCTTCGCCAGCGCGCCCGACGGCTTGCCGGTCAGCATCACAGTCGCCGCCAGCTCGCCGCGCCGGATGGCGGCCAGCGCGTCCGCCAGGGGCATACTGGCCGGCGTGACGGATATCTTCAGGCTGTCGAAGATGAGCCGCGCGGTCAGCTCGGAGCCGCTGCCGTTCTCGCCGAAGTTCACGGTCTTGCCCTGCAACTCGCGCAGGTCGCCGACCCCGGACCCGGCGACGACGTGCACCTCCTCGTTGAAGAGCTTCGTGACGTACACCAGCCGGTTCTCGAGATTGCTGCCGAGCTCGCCGGTCTTCTTGAAGTAAGACAGAATGTTGGACTGGGTGATGCCCATGTCCATGTTGCGCAGGAAGAGCGTGTCGCGGACGTTCTGCGCGGCGCCCTTGCCGAGCACCGCCAGCACGCGCAGGTTGTCGCCGTCGTCGAGCACCGTGGTCAGATCCTCGACCGCGGCCAGGAACGCGCTGTCCGACTTGCCGGCGCCGATGCCGACGGTGTTCTGGTTCATGCGCTCCTTGGAGGCCGGCTCGACCAGCGGCACCTTCCGGCGCTGGGCCTCCGCAGGGGGTGCCGCTGCGCTCACGACGGCCGATCCTAGCGCCAGGGCCCAAACGAGCGCCCGAACACCGGCACGCGCTGTCGGGCGGGGCAGAAACGAACGCAACACAACCATCGGCTGCTCCTTGACACTTCACTCACGCCCACCGGCACAACACACTGTTACGGCGGCCAAATGACTACCTGATCCACCGCTCGGCTGTCGCGCCCGAAGCGCAGGCGTCGCGGTTCCTGGTAAACGTATAAGTATTTCAATCATTGCATGACCCGAGCTGCGTCATCAATCCTTGCGTGCAATTCGATGCTCGTCGTGATGGACTTGCCTCACGCTTTGGTCGAACCATCAGTCGGCAGGTGCGCCGGCGTCACCGCAGGGGCCTCGGTCCCGTCGGGGGCTCTCCGTCGCGCCTTCGCGTCGCTAGACAGTTTTCTCGCGCACCGGGGGATGGCCGAAGGGTCTCAGCGCCTTGGCGTACTCCGCGCGCGCCGGAACTTCAACGAGCGTCCGCTCCGGCCATCGGAGCGCGGTCAGCCGGCCGCCGAAGCAGCAGCCGGTGTCGATGCAGAGGGTGTTGTTCACCCAGTCCACCGCGTCGACGGGCGTGTGCCCGTAGACGATCGAGGCTGTGCCGCGATAGTGCGCGGCCCAATGATAGCGCCGCGCGAGGCCGTTGGCGTCCTTGCCGCCGTCGGTGTCGCCGTAGAGGCAGAAGCTGCGCGTCGCGCCGCCGTCGTCGCCGATCATTTGCTCCTCGATCCCGGCGTGGGCCACCACCAGTGCGTCCCCGTCGAGACGGAGGTGATGCGGCAACGACAGGACGAACGCGCGCAGATCCGAGCGGAACGGCTCGCCCTCGCCGGCCATCTGCTCGACCGTCCGCTCGAGACCGTGGGAGATCTTCACCTGGCGGCCTTCGAGCCAGCGTCGGAACTTGACGTCGTGGTTGCCGGGCACCGCGAGTGCGCGGCCGTGGGCGACCAGCGCCATGGCGATCCTGAGCACGTCGGGCGAGCGCGGACCGCGGTCGACGAAGTCGCCGACAAAAACGAGCCGTCGCCGCGAGGTGCCGGTCACGGTCACGTGCGGGCCTGACGGTCCGTAGGCCATGCGCACGTCGTGGCCGAGCCGGGCGAGCAGCGTCATCAGCTCGTCCGCGCACCCGTGGACATCGCCGACGATGTCGAACGGTCCCCGCTCCTGCCGACAGTCGATGGCCGGCCTCGACATCGTGGATGAGGGGGGCATCGCGGATGCAAAGGGCGTCGCGGACGACTTGCCGTCCGGCGCGTCCACTTGCGGGCCCTCGATCGGAAGGGGCATCGGGTTCGGCGTCGGCTCCCTCACGTTCCGATGTAGTCCTCGGCCGTGCGCCTGGGCTTGGGGACGTCGGAGACGAATTTCTCGAGCGCCTCGAGCCCTCGCGGCACCGGCCCGCCATAGGCCCAGTCGAGCAGCTCGACGGTGTGGGCGATGGGAATATCCATGCCGGTCGCGAGCTGGGTGATGCAGCCGATATTGCCGGCGGCGACGACGTCGGGCTTGGCGTTGCGAATGTGGGCGACCTTGCGATCGCGCAGGGTGCGGGCCAGCTCCGGCTGCAGGATGTTGTAGGTTCCGGCCGAGCCGCAGCAGATGTGTCCTTCCGCGATGTCGACGACCGAGAAACCGGCCTTGCGCAACAGCGCCTTCGGATCGTCGGTCACACGCTGGCCGTGCTGCAGCGAGCAGGCGGAGTGGTAGGCGACGCGCAGCGACGACCAGCGTACCGGCGCACCGAGATCATACTTGGTCAGGAACTCGGAAACGTCGAGTGTCAGCTCCGAGATCCGCGCCGCGCGGGCGGCATAGTCCGGATCGCGCTTCAGCATATGGCCGTAGTCCTTGACGGTGGTGCCGCAGCCAGACGCGTTGATGACGACGGCGTCGATCGGACCCTTGTCGATCTCCTTCGACCACGCGTCGACATTGGCCTTGACGTGCTTCAAAGCGTCGTGCTCGCGCCCCATGTGATGCTCGAGCGCGCCGCAGCAGCCGGCTCCGGCGGCGACCACGACGTCGACGCCGCGGCGGGCGAGGAGGCGGATCGTGGCGTCGTTGATCTCCGGCCGCAGCACCTGCTGCGCGCATCCTGCGAGCATGATGACGCGCGCCTTGCGCTCCATCTTCGTCGCTGCCGCGCCGGCCCCGGCGAAGCTCGCCTTCGGCGGCAGCGTGCGCGGAGCGAGCTCGATCATCGCCGCGAGTTCCTCGAGGCCGATCCGGCGCATCAGCGGCACCAACGGCTTGCCGAGGGGAGCGAGCTTGACCGCGCGGACGAAGCGGTCCGGGTACGGTACGGTCCAGGCGAGCAGGCTCCGCATGGCGCGGTCCTTGAACGGGCGGTGGCCGGTCTCCTCGATGTGGGCGCGCGCGAGGTCGACGAGGTGCATGTAGTCGACGCCGCCGGGGCAGGTGGTCATGCACGACAGGCACGACAGGCAGCGGTCGACGTGATGCTGCACCTCGGGGCTGGCGTCGCGCCCCTTCTCGAACATGTCCTTCATCAGGTAGATGCGGCCGCGCGGGCTGTCGCGCTCGTCCCCGACCACGACGTAGGTCGAGCAGGTCGCCGTGCAGAAGCCGCAGTGCACGCAGCGCCTGAGGATGCGGTCGGCTTCGGCGATGCGCGGATCCCGGAGCTGCTCCTTGGTGAAGTTGGTCTGCATCGATCGATTGCCTCTCGGACCGCGGCGCCGCCGCTCGGATCGCAGCGGGCGCGGACATGGTAGCAGGGCTGGCTCAGAATTGGGCGTACATCCGCCCGGGATTGAGAATGCCGTAGGGGTCGAAGGCGGATTTCAGGCCGCGCGACAGCCGCTCGACGGCCGGGCTCAGCGGATGGAACACGTCGACCGCCGCCCGCACCGCAGCGTCGGCGCGGATCAGCGTCGCGTGGCCGCCGTGGGTGGCGACCGCGCGGCGGATGTCGGCGGCGCCGGCGTCGGCCGTCGCCGGCACCTCGAGCCACACAAGCCCGCCCGACCAGTCGTAGAGGGCCTCGGCTTCCATGTGGCGGCGGACGGCGGCGACGAGCTTCGGCGCGTTGCCGGGTCTGGTCGAGATGCGCCACAGGTGCGTCGGTCCGGCGGGCAGCACGGCGAGCCGGCGCATCTCGTTCCAGAAGGCGGCGCTGCCGTGGGCGTCGAGCTCGACGGCCTTGACGAAGCCGGCGACCTTCAGGTGCTCGCGCAGCGCCTCCTTGCGGTAGGCGAGCGCGTGGGTGAAGTTCTCGAGCCGCAACGCGGTGAGCGAGGTTCCGAGCGCGCCGAGACCGTCGTGGCGCAGGCGCCGGGCGAGGCTCGCAGACAGGTGCATGGTGCCCGAAACCTCGTAGGGGGTGCCGAGTGCGGCCTGCATCAGCTCGGTCGCAAGCTCGTCGGTCAGGCCAGTGTAGACGAGCGTCACCGTATCCTCGGGCCACGGCAGCACCTTGAAGGTGACCTCCGTCAGCGCGGCCAGCGTGCCCCAGCTCCCGGCCAACCCGCGCGCGACGTCGTAGCCGGTGACGTTCTTCATGACGCGGCCGCCGGACTTCACCACCTCGCCGCGGCCGGTGACGGCGCGGACACCGATGAGCCCGTCACGGGCTGCACCGGCGGTGATGCGGCGCGGACCGGAGAGATTGGCGGCGGCGACGGCGCCGATGGTCGGCTCGCCGGTGGAACCGTAAAGCCGGCGGCGATCGGGCGGCTCGAAGGTCAGGCGCTGGTGCTTCTCCGCCAGCAGCGCCTCGATTTCCGACAGCGGCGTGCCGGCGCGCGACTTCGAGCTGTCGAAGCGCTTCTATCGCGACCTCGGCTTCACGATGGCCTCCGAAGGCGGCGATGTCGCCTACTTCCGCCGTGGCGAGGCCAGCTTCCTGCTGCAGGACTT
>JAKAML010000093.1 GCA_021812845.1 Pseudomonadota bacterium | reverse complement strand
GGCGGCGCCGGACAGCTCGCCGTCGCGCGCGAGGTGTTGGCCGCGCTCGGTCTCCACGACATCCCGCTCGTCGGCGTCGCCAAGGGGCCCGACCGCGACGCCGGCCGCGAGCACTTCCACCTTCCGGGACACGCCCGCCCGCTCCTGCTCGAGCCGCGCGACCCCGTGCTCTACTTCGTGCAGCGGCTCAGGGACGAGGCGCACCGCTTCGCCATCGGCACCCATCGCGCCAAGCGGTCGAAGGCAATGGGCGCCAATCCGCTCGACGAGATCGAGGGCATCGGGCCGACGCGGAAACGCGCGTTGCTCGAGCACTTCGGCTCGGCCAAGGCGGTCAGCCGGGCGGGCGTCGAGGACCTGAAGACCGTCCCAGGCATCAACGCCGAGATGGCCGAGCGCATCTACGGCTTCTTCCACGACGGCGGCGGCTGAGGCGCGTCAGACACCGACGTCGCGCTTTCGCAACTTTCGATATAGACTGCTTCCCCACTGGCATTAGTCGCTCTGTGGTGTGGCGGAGGCGCGATATGTCCAAGCTGTTCCAGATACTTGCCGCAGCCTTCGCGATCCTTGGAGCGGCCACCGGCGCGACCCGCGCCGAGCCGACGTGGTCATTGGTCACGAGCCAGACGATCGACACGCGCGGCGACGTCGCCGGCATCGCCCTCGCCACAGCACCCCGCGGCACGGCGATCCGGCTTGCGGCACGCGAAGGCAGCGTCACCATGCGCGCCGTGGTGGTCACTCTCGGCAGCGGCAAAGTGCATCTCGAGGAGCGGTCGATCGTTCTGAAGAAGGGCGAGCGCACGCGCCCGATCCTGCTGGGTGCGATCGAGGAGCCCATTCGCTCGGTCGAAATCGTGCTGGCGCCCGGCGGCGAAGGCAAGGTGACGCTCGAGGTATGGGCGTTGCGCTCGACGCAGCAGGCCCCTGCGGCCGCGGCCGGCACGCCTGTCGGTGATCCTGGCAACGCCGACCCCGGCAAAACCTCCAGCATCGACGACGACGCCCGACGCGCGGCGGAGCAAGTAGCCCGGCGCCAGACTCTCGACGCAGCCACGCAGCGCGCTGCCGAAGCCCGGCGCCGCGCCGAGGAAGCCATCCGACGCGCCGACGACCTGAGCGCGCGCGCGCGCGAGCTCCACAAGTACAAAGCCCCCAAAGAGGTAATCGGCAACGCGCCAGCCTCGCAGCAGCCGGCCGGAACGAGCACCAGAGGGACCACGGGGCCGGGTCAGAGCAACGCAGAAGCTCAGTCAGCCGAAGCCGCGGCGCGGCGCGCTGCTGATCTCGAGGTGGCAGACGCCGCGGCACGGCGCGCCGCAGAGGAAGCCGCGCGATTGCACAAGTCCGCCGAGATTGCCATGCGCGAGGCGAGCGACCTTCAGGCCGAAGCCCGTCGCGCCGCCGAGGACGGAGAACGCAAATCCGTAGCGACGCGCGACGACGCTCGCCGCATGGCCAAGGAGGAGGCCGATCGCCGAGCCGCCGACAACGCCGCGAAAAAACAGGCCGAGGCGGAATTGGCGCACCGAGCAGAAGAGGCGCGGCGGCGCACCGAGGCGGCGTCTCAAGCGAAGTCCGAGCAAGCGAAGCCGCCAGCAAAGGCGAACAAAGTCGGCTCACGATCGGATAAACGTGAAGACACCCCTGACTCCAAGATTTTCATTCCGCCGGTTCTGCCGGGTGGCGGCATCGTCATCAGCGGCCAAGTCAAGAAGCAAAGCGGCGGTCACGTCAGTGGCATACCGGTCGATCGGACGGCAGCGACACCCAAGATCGCCGTTTCGGAGACGCGCGGGTCGCCACCCGATGCGGTGGCGCGCGTGGGCTATTCCTACGCCCTCGAAACCCTCGACGCCTGCGTCGCCGAGAAATCGTGCACGCCGGTGCCGGTGTTCTTCGGCACCGATCGCAACGAGACGACTGCGCAAGGGCGGACCTCGTTCGGCACCGAGCGCGCCGGCCGCGTCCAGCTCGGTCGGGTGTTCGTCACCGTGCCGAGCAGGAACCGCGTGGCGGGCGAGCTCAACGTGCCGGGCTGGACCGACTGGGTGCGCGGAACGCCAGAGGGCGGCGACCCCAAGCGGCACTTCACCATTCCGAGATCGGGCGTCACGCTGTTCGACAGCGAGGCGGAGCTGATCGCTGCGGTGAAGGAGCATGTCGCGAGCGGCATCGGCACCCACAAGGACCACGCCTTCGTCTACGTCCACGGCTACCGCACGCCGTGGGAGTTCGCGGCCATGAGGACGGCGCAGATCGCCTACGACCTGTCGCCCGACGATGCGCCGTTCGGCACGCCCTTCCTCTACTCGTGGCCGTCCCAGGGGGCGACCGCCGACTACATCACCGACCTCGACCATTCGCGCATCGCCATCCCCCACCTGACCGGGTTCCTGCGCATGGTGGCCGAGCGCACCGGCGCGTCGCACATCCACGTCATCGCACACAGCATGGGCAATTTTCCCGTGATCCACGCCCTCGCCAAGTTGGCCGAGGAAATGCCGGCCAAGAGTTTCAGCGAGGTCGTGCTGGCCGCCCCCGACGTCGAGAAGAAGGAGTTCGAGGACGTCGCGTCGGGCCTGGTCAAGATCGCGAAGGGCGTGACGCTCTACGCGTCGTCGAGCGACATCGCGCTGCTCGTCTCGCGGCTCCTGCGCCGCGACAAGCCGCGCGCCGGGGACGCCAAGGAGCCGCCGGGCCCCGCCCTCGTCGCCGGCATCGACACCGTCGACATCTCGCGCCTGTCGACGGGGTTCATGTCCTACCTGTCGTGGAACCACGACAAATACGCCGACAGCCCCGTGCTCCTCAACGACATCTCGACGCTGTTCCGCACCGGCGACCGCCGCGCGCCGCCCAACGAGCGCAACATCCGGTTCCGGCTGCAACAGGCGCCGGCCATCCAGGCCCGGTTCTGGCGCTACGAGGATTGACCGCGGTCACCGCTCCGGCTGCTGCTGCACCTCCCCGAGCACGCGCCGCAGCGTCGCGGCGAGGCGCGGGATCTCGTGAGCGGCGAGCCCGCCGTGGGTCGCCAGCAGATCGGCGATCTCGCGGCCGCCGGTCTTCGTGTGAAGGATCCCGTCGGGCGCGGTGGCGAGCCCGGTTCTTGCCAGCTCGGCCGCCGTCCCGTGGCACGCCGCGCACTTGTCGCGGAACAGTGACGGCGTCGCCGCCTGGGCCGAGAGCATCGCGCAGATGGGCGCGGCCAGCGCCTCGCCGGCGCCGTGCGTGACGAGGAAGGCGCAGACGTCCCGCCTGGGCTTGCTCCCGACCAGCCGGCCGTCCTTCAGTGCCAGATGATTGCGGGCGAATTCGCCGGCGTGGCGGTGGCACTCCGCGCAGCGATCGTCCCAGAAGGCGTGGAGATCGGCCGCCCGGGACCGCGGCACGCCCGTCGCAAGGAGGGCGAGCGCGGCGACGGCGGCGCGCGCCGAGCTGCGCCGTATCGTCGGCTCGCGGCGCGGTGCGGACCGAATTCGCATGATCGGGTGCTCCTTCACTTTCCGGCCTCGAGGGGGTATCGCCATCTCGGCCGCCGCCCGTCTCGCCGGCATTGATCGCGCACAAGCCGCTGCGGGCACCGGTCGCCGCGCCCGCCGCTCCAACGACCCATTGACGCCGGCCACCGCCGGTGGTGTACCAAGGCTCATGGATCAAGCCGCCCCCCGCCCGCTCCGCGACGCGCGTCCCATGAGCCTGCCCAACATCCTGACCTACGGGCGGATCCTGGCCGTGCCGGCGCTGGTGCTGTGCATGACGCTGCTCAGGGGCGACCTCGCGCGCTGGGCGGCATTCGGGCTGTTCGTCGCCGCGGCCGTCACCGACTGGCTGGACGGCTATCTGGCCCGCGCCTGGGAGCAGCAGTCGACCCTCGGCCGGATGCTCGACCCGATCGCCGACAAGCTGATCGTCGGCGCGGCGCTCATCATGCTCGTCCACGACAACACCATCGCCGGGCTCGGCGTCTGGGCCGCGGTCATCATCCTCTGCCGCGAGATCCTGGTCTCGGGGCTCAGGGAGTTCCTGGCCGAGCTCAACGTCAAGATCCGCGTTACCGAGCTCGCCAAGTGGAAGACGACGCTGCAGATGACCGCGCTCGCCGTGCTGCTGGCCGGCCCGGCCGCCGAGAAGTTCGTTCCCGGCATCCTCGCCGGCGGCATGGTGCTGCTGTGGCTGTCGGCGCTGCTCACCCTGTGGACCGGCTACGACTACCTGAAGGCCGGGGTCCGCCATGCCATGGAGCGGTGACGGCCGATGACCGACGCGCCCGCCCACCGCCTGAAGATCCTCTACTTCGCCTGGGTGCGCGAGAAGACCGGCCGCGCCGCCGAGGAGGTCGAGGTGCCGGGCTCCGTAGAGACCGTCGCCGATCTCGTCCTGTGGCTGAAATCGCGCGGGCCGGAGTTCGCGTCGGCCTTCGAGCGCTCCGAGGTGATCCGCGCCGCCGTCGATCAGGCCCACGCCAAGCCCTCGGCGTCGATCTTTGGTGCGCGGGAGGTCGCGTTCTTCCCGCCCGTGACCGGAGGCTGACCCGATGGCGGTGCGCGTCCAGGAGGCGGACTTCGATCTCGGCGCCGAGGTGCGCAGCTTGACCGCCGGGCGCACCGACATCGGCGCCGTCGTCACCTTCACCGGCACCGTGCGCGGCGAGGCCCGCTGCGCGCCGATCTCGGCCATGGCGCTCGAGCACTATCCGGGCATGACCGAGGCCGAGCTCGATCGCGTCGAAGCGGAGGCCCGCGCCCGCTGGCCGCTCGCCGCCAGCCTCGTCGTCCATCGCGTCGGCGCGCTCCGTCCCGGCGACAACATCGTGCTCGTGGTCACCGCCTCCGCCCATCGCCACGCCGCGTTCGAGGCGGCGGAGTTCCTGATGGACTACCTGAAGACCCGTGCGCCGTTCTGGAAGAAGGAGACCGGCGTCGACGGCACCGGCACCTGGGTCGACGCCCGCGAGAGCGACGAGGCCGCCGAGGCGAAGTGGCGGGAAGCGCCGGCTCCCGGGTCACCTCTCGATCCGGGGAGGTTCGTGGGCCGCCCCATCATGGCCGTGCTGGCCGAGCTTCGCAGGTCGGTTCCGCTGATCCAGTATGTCAAGATCGAGGACGACGAGTTCCTGAAGCTTGTCGAGCAGGGGCTGTACTTTCAAGCAACCGCGAATTCGGGTGTCATCGACCAGTACAGAATGCATGTGAAGGATAGCGGCGAGTACTTTCGAGCAGGCAGGGACACGCTCGGGGCCTTCGCGGATCTGCGGACGATCGACGAATTCGAGGCACGGCACGGCGCGGCAGAGGACACAGTCCCTTCCGTCCGAATTTCTACGAGGCCTCCGACACTTGCCGGGCGGCGGTATCGGATAGCAGGCAGCATCGTGTCGGCACTCCACGACGACGACGGCAACCTGGTCTCGCTGCACGTCGAGCCGGCACGTCCGCACGAACGCCCGTGAGCGAGATCGTCGGTCTTCGACTGTTAGCGCGCCGTTAACCTTTACGGCGCCATAACCTTGGGTGTGCCCGAATGGCGTCCCACGGCCGCCATCATCGGCGGGCACACTTCGATCATCCCGGTTTTTGAACCGTAATGCGTAGACGGGGGTCGACCGAATGGTTCAAGGGTATTCCCGGCGCGGGCCGATGATCGGCCGTGCGCTGACGCCCATGGTGTTGCTCGCCGCGGCCGGCCTGACCGGTCATGCGCCGTCGGCCGCCGCCGAGGGCCAGCAGGTCGCAGCCGCCCCGCAGGCGATCGTCGCCGTGCCGCAGGCGGCGCCGGCCGTCCCGACGCCGACGTTGCAGCCCGCTGCCGTCAATCTCGCCGACGCCGCCCGCACCCGCTTCGTCATCGGCCTCGACAGGCCCGCCCAGTTCCAGGTGTTCTCGCTCGGCAATCCGAACCGGGTCATCGTCGATCTGCCCGACGTCAAGATGCATCTCCCGGCCCAGGAT
>JAKAML010000092.1 GCA_021812845.1 Pseudomonadota bacterium | reverse complement strand
CCGGCGCCGCCGTCGCCGGTGCTGCGCCGCCCGCGGCGGCACGCGCGGCGGGCAGCCGGATCAGCGCCTCGACCTTCTGGCGGTCGCCGTCGGCGATCATCGCGAACAGGAAGCGGCGGGTCAGGGTGTCGGCCTCGGGACCCGCGGCCAGGAGCGCCGCCTCGATCCGCCGGACCTGCAGGCCGGTGAGCTTGTCGGTCAGCCGCGTGCCCTTCGGCGTCAGGTAGAGGCGGCGCTCGCGGCGGTCTGCGTCGCCTGCGCGCTGCATCACGAAGCCCTCGCTGACGAGCTGCTTCAGCACGCGCGACAGGCTCTGCTTGGTGATCTTCAGGATGTCCAGGAGCTCGGCCACCGACAACCCCGGATGGCGCGCGACGAAGTGCAGGACACGGTGGTGGGCGCGGCCGAAGCCGTACTCCTCGAGCACGGCATCGGGGTCGCCGGTGAAGTCGCGATAGGCGAAGAACAGGAGCTCGGCGCAGGCGATGAGCGCATCGCGGCCCTCGACGGCGCCGGACGCTTCGGCGGCGGAAGGCGCAACCTCGAGGGCCACGGCCGGACCGGCTGCGGCGGCTTTCTCCGACGCGGAACGAAGGCCGGACGCCGAGCGGGGCCCGGGTGTACTTACGTCAGTCATGTTGACTTATTTGCAGGTGATTGTTACCCGTTGCAAGCTGTTTCAGCGGCTTCGGCACATCGTTCCGGGGGCTTGGCGGGTCGTGCGGATGCCGCGCCCGCGGCCCGCCCGTGACGAGGTCCCGATCCCCGTCGCGCGACTGCCGCGCGTCTCCACAGCGAGGTGCCGATGGCCGTCATCGGGAGGTCGGGGGCGGCCGCCGGCGGGGTGCCGGCCGCGTGCCGGGACCGGCCGAGGACCAACCAGAGACCCGACTTCGAGCCGAACGACGAACCCGACCGGTCCGCTTCCCGAGGAAAGACCATAGATGCCCACCGATCTCACGTATTTCGGCGATCCGCTGATCTGGTTCGACGGACGGGTGATCCCGTCGGCGGCGGCATCGATCCACGTCCTCACCCACGGTCTCCACTATGGAAGCTGCGTGTTCGAGGGCGAGCGCGCCTACGACGGGCGCGTGTTCAAGTCGCGCACCCACACCGAGCGCCTGCACCGCTCAGCCGGCATCCTCGACTTCGCGCTGCCCTACACGGTCGACCAACTCGAGGCGGCGAAGGCCGAGATCCTCGAGCGGAACGGCGGCGGCAACAAGTACATCCGCGCGGTCGCCTGGCGCGGCGGCGAGAAAATGATGGCGGTCGCGGCGCAGCAGAACCCGATCCACGTCGCCATCGCCACCTGGACCTGGCCGTCGATGTTCGATCCCGCCGAGCGGATGCGCGGCATCAAGCTCGACATCGCCGACTATCGCCGGCCCGATCCCGCCTGCGCGCCGGCCCACGCCAAGGCCGCGGGCCTCTACATGATCTGCACGCTGTCGAAGCACAAGGCCGAGCGCAAGGGCTATGCCGACGCGCTGATGTTCGACTGGCAGGGCCGGGTCGCCGAGTGCACCGGAGCCAACGTTTTCTTCGTCAAGGACGGCAGGATCCACACGCCGATCGCCGACTGCTTCCTGTCGGGCATCACGCGGGCGACGGTGATCGAGCTCGCCGGCAAGCGCGGCTTCGAGGTCGTCGAGCGCCGCATCATGCCCGACGAGCTGGCCTCGTTCTCGGAGTGCTTCATTACCGGCTCCGCCGCCGAGGTCACGCCCGTGCGCGAGATCGCGGGCACGCACTATCAGCCGGGCCGGATCTCCGAGACGCTGCTCAACGACTACATGGCCGAGGTGCAGCCCTCCGCCCGGGCCGCCGCGCAGTAGGCACGGGGATGCGCGTCCGCTGCCGCGCCGCCCCCCTCCACCCCGTGGCCGGCCTGGCACAGCCCGCCACTTCCGGCGGGGCTCGACGGCCGCGCCGGTTGCACCCCCGGTCGAACTGTCCGAAAGTCGGCTCCGTCCGTGGAAATGCCAACCGGGGAGCGCGCCATGCGCCGAGGTCCGACGATCGCGATCATGTCGCTCCTGGTATCGATGAGCGCGCCGTCGGGTGCGGCGTCGGCGCAGGAAGGTCCGGGCGGCGCGATCAACCCCGGCCGCGACTGCCAGACCGTCGTCCAGTGCCGCTTCACCAAGGGCGGCTCCTACCGCGGCTGCATCTCCGCCTACAGTTGCCGCGCGTGCCGGCTCGTCGCCGCGCGTTGCTCGATCGGCGTCGCGGGGCGCAAATGCCGGGAGTTCCGCTGCAGCTGGGGCGCCTGACGCTCAGCCTCGCGCGGTGAGGCTGCCGACGACGATGACCAGGAAGGCCGCGATCCCGAGCGCGATCAGGGCCAGCGTGGCGACGGCCGGCATCGCGCCGAGCGCGTTGCCGACGAGGGCGATCATCGCCGTCCAGAACAGCGCCGGCACGAGGCAGGCAAGCAAGAGGCCTGTGGACCGGTCGGAGAACTGAAGGCGGGACGCCGGGGTGCCGATGCGGCCGGAACGCGAAGCCTGGGCGACCGAGCTCATCGGGCATCTCCGTCGAAGGGTCCGCGCAGGGACCGGCGCTGCGCCGCGATCAGAAAGCCTAGTTTGATGATCGAGACGTCCGTTTCATTCTGTCTCGACAGGCCGGGACGGACTTCCCGATCTCAATCACACCAGCAAAGCAGCTTTGCCAGTGGCGTTCAGACCGCGAAGTCCGCCGCCGAACGCTCGGATGAATGCAGCGGACTTCGCGGTCACGACACTAGAACGTCATGCGTTAACAGGTTCCTGCCCGGTGCTCGCGATGGCCCGCACGACTTCCCCCGTCACTCGCCGCCGTGAATCGAATGTTAACGTGTCCCCGGGGCGCTGTTGCAAAGCGAAATGTTGCTGCATTGCGCCATGAGCGGTGGTGAACCGCGTTGCGCGACGCTGATTTCCACGTCAAAAGCGCCGCCATGACACAGTCCACTTCCTCGCCCCTCCGCACGGGAGAGCCGTCGCCCCACGTCGCCACGGCCGCCCGCCATGACGCGATCGTCGTCGGCGGCGGCCACAACGGCCTCGTGGCGGGCGCCTATCTCGCCGCCGCCGGCCTGTCGACGCTGATCCTCGAGAAGAACGCCCGCGTCGGCGGCGCGGCGCTGACGGAGGAGTTCGCGCCCGGCTTCCGCAACTCGGTGGCGGCGTACACCGTGAGCCTGCTCAACACCAAGGTCATCGTCGATCTCGAGCTCGAGAGCTACGGGCTCGAGATCGTCGAGCGGCCGGCGGCCAACTTCTGGCCGGTGGACGAGCGCCGCAGCCTGCTGATGCCCTACGACACCGCGGCGCGGACGGCGGCGGTGGCGGCCTTCTCGCCGCGCGACGCGGAGCGGCTCGCGGACTACGACCGCGCGATCCTCGGCGGCGCGCTGATCGTGCGCGACCTGCTGCTGAGGACGCCGCCCAACGTCAAGGGCGGGCTGTCGAGCGTGCTGCGTGGATTGGAGCTCGGCCGCGACCTGATCCGGATGCCGGCCGCCGACCAGCGGCTGCTGCTCGACCTCTTGACCGCGAGCGCCGCCGACTTCCTCGGCCAGTGGTTCGAGAGCGAAGTCGTCAAGGGCGCGTTCGCCTTCGACAGCATCGTCGGCGCCTACGCCGCGCCGTCGACGCCCGGCACCGCCTACGTGCTGCTCCACCATTGCTTCGGCGAGCTGAACGGCCGCATGGGCGTCTGGGGCCATGCGATGGGCGGCATGGGTGCCGTCTCGGAGGCGATGGCGCACGCCGCGCGCTCCCGCGGCGCCGAGATCCGCACCGGGGCCCATGTCGAGCGCGTCCTGGTCGAGGACGGCCGCGCGGCGGGCGTGGTGCTCGCCGGCGGCGAGGAGATCCGGGCGCGGGTCGTGGTCTCGAACCTGGCGCCGAAGCTCTTGTTCCAGCGCCTCGTCCCGGAGGCGGCGGTGGCGCCCGAGGTGCGCGGCCACTTCACCGGCATGAAGACGGGCTCGGGGACGTTCCGCATGAATGTGGCGCTGGCGGAGCTGCCGGACTTCACCTGCCGTCCCGGCACGCGCTACGGCATCCATCACGGCGCCGGGATCGTGATCGGGCCGACGCTCGACTACCTCGAGCGCGCCCATCTCGACGCGCGCCTCGGCGGCTGGTCGAGGGAGCCGGTCGTCGAGATGCTCATTCCGTCGACCGTCGATCCGACGCTGGCGCCGGAGGGCCGCCACGTCGCGAGCCTGTTCGTGCAGCACGTCGCGCCACGGCTTCCCGACGGGCGGAGCTGGGCGGACCCGCGCGAGAAGGAGACCTTCGCCGATCTGGTTCTCGACACCGTCACGCGCCATGCGCCGAACTTCAAGCGGTCGGTCCTGGCGCGGCAGGTGCTCTCGCCCTACGACCTCGAGCAGCGCTTCGGGCTGCCCGACGGCGACATCTTCCATGGCCAGCTCACCCTCGACCAGTTGTTCTCGGCGCGCCCCGTGCTCGGCTATGCCGACTACCGGATGCCGGTCCCCGGGCTCTATCTCTGCGGCTCCGGCGGCCACCCCGGCGGCGGGGTCACGGGTGTTCCGGGCCACAATGCGGCGCGCGAGGTGATCCGCGACTTCAAGAAGCGGCGGCCGTGGACCCGGCCGTGGACCGCGTCGGGCCGCGAGCCGCTTCGCGCCCCGCCGAAATCCTGATATGGAACCCAGGAATTGCCCAGGAGGGCTCGACCGGTGACGTTCGTAGAGAAGCCCGCGGCGGCGAGCGCCGGGATGGACGCAGAGAGCTACCGGGCGCTGATGCGCCACCAGGCCGGCGCGGTCACCGTCATCGCGACCGGTGAGCCGGGCGCGCGCGCCGGGCTCACCGCCACCGCAGTCGCCTCGCTCTCGGACAATCCGCCAACCATCCTCGCCTGCATCCAGAGGAAATCCGGCGCCCACGACCGCATCGCCCAGATGAAGGCGTTCAGCGTCAACGTTCTGGCGAGTGACCAGCAGGCGATCGCGGAGCGCTTCGCCGGCCGCGGCGGGTCGCGGGGCGACGCCCGCTTTGCGGGGCTCGGGTGGCTGAACTTGACCTCCGGCGCGCCGGTGCTCGAAGGCGCGCTCGCCAGTCTCGACTGCGAGCTGATCGACCGCCACGAGTTCACCACCCACTCGATCTTCATCGGCCGCGTGCTCGACGGCCGCTTCCGCGCCGAGGCGCGGCCGCTGCTCTACTTCCGCGGCGACTTCTGGGACCTGGGGCGGCGCTGAGGATCATGCGCGTCACGCCCGACATCACCCTCGACGACGGCGAGATCGAGGAGCGCTTCGTGCGCGCCTCGGGCCCCGGCGGGCAGAACGTCAACAAGGTCTCGACCGCGGTCGAGCTGCGCTTCGACGCGCGACGCTCGCCGTCGCTGCCCGCCGAGGTGTCGATCCGGCTGCAGAAGCTCGCCGGCAGCCGATTGACCGACGACGGCGTGATCGTGATCCGCGCCGACCGCTTCCGCACCCAGGAGCGCAACCGCGAGGACGCGCGCGGGCGCCTCGCCGACTTGATCCGCGAGGCGACGATGGTTCCGAAGCCGCGCATCAAGACCAGGCCCACGCGGGCGTCGAAGGAGCGCCGGCTCGAGGGCAAGAAGGCGCGCGGAACGACCAAGCGGATGCGCCAGGCGCGGCCCGACCGGGATTGAGCGCGGTGCCCCGCTTCGCCGCCAACCTGAGCTTCCTGTTCACCGAGCTCGCGTTCCTCGACCGCTTCGCGGCGGCGGCGCACGCCGGATTCCGCGCCGTCGAGTTCTTGTTTCCCTATGCGCACGATCCGGCGGAGATTAGGGCGCGGCTCGACGATGCGGGGCTCGAGGTCGCACTGTTCAATCTGCCGCCGGGCCACTGGGACAAGGGCGAGCGCGGCTTCGCCGCCATCCCCGGCCGCGAGGACGAGTTCGCGCACGCGGTCGATCTCGCGCTCCGCTACGCCGACCTGCTCGGCTGCCGGCGGCTCCATGCC
>JAKAML010000091.1 GCA_021812845.1 Pseudomonadota bacterium | reverse complement strand
CGGCTTCCCTGGCCGAGCTTCACGGTGGCGTCGAGGGTCGGCCAGTACTCGACGTCGACGGCCATGGTGCGCGTGAGCTCGAGCGCGGTGTGGTGGGCCTCCGGCGACAGCGTCACGACGAGGTCGAAGGAGGTGTCGGCGAGCTCGGCGAGGGTGTGGGGCCGGTGACGGGAGACGTCGATGCCGATCTCCTGCATGACGGCGACGACGAACGGATCCGCCTCGCCCGCGCGCACGCCCGCGCTCTCGACGTAGACGCGGCGGCCGGCGAGGTGGGCGAGGATCGCGGCGGCCATCGGCGAGCGGACGGCGTTCATCGTGCAGGCGAACAGCACGGCGCCGGGCAGGACGTCGGCGGCCGTCACGGATCACCCTTTCCAGTGCAGGGCGCAGATCAGCGTGAACAGGCGGCGCGCGGTGTCGAAATCGACGTTGACCTTGCCCGCGAGGCGCTCGAGCAGGATGCGGCTGCCCTCGTCGTGGAGGCCGCGGCGGCCCATGTCGATGGCCTGGATCCGCGACGGCGGCGCCGACTTGATCGCCTCGTAGTAGCTGTCGCAGACGATGAAGTAGTCCTTCATGATGCGCTTGAACGGCGTCAGCGACAGAAGGTGCGTCATCAGCCGGTCCTCGGTCTCGTTGCCGACCTCGAGCGCGAGCCGGTCTTCGACGATCGAGAGATGCAGCTTGTAGGGGCCGTCGTCGCGGCCGTCGAGCGCGAACGAGTTTCCGTCGAGGATGTCGAAGATCGCGACCTCGCGCTCGTGCTCGATGTTGGCGTTGGCGGTGCCGACGGAGGTCTCGTCGAGGGTGATGGCGACGAGGCGGGAGCGTCCGTCGTTCTGGGCACCGGGCGCCGATGGGGATTCCGGGGGCGACGTCATGGGCGGTCCTGGGTCTCGTTCCTATGGCAAGGTGCGGGGAGGATGGCGGAGACGGATCTCGACCGAGCGGCGGTGGGCCTCGAGGCCCTCGGCACGGGCGAGCGTCATGGCGGCGGGGGCGAGCCGGTCGAGGGCCGCGGCGTCGAGCTTCAGGATCGAGGTGCGCTTCATGAAGTCGAGCACGCCGAGGCCGGAGGAGAAGCGCGCCGAGCGGGCGGTCGGAAGGACGTGGTTGGAGCCGGCGACGTAGTCGCCGATGACCTCGGGCGTGTGGTGGCCGATGAAGATGGCGCCGGCGTTGCGGATCCCGGCCGACAGCGCCTCGGCGTTCTCGGTCGCGATCTCGAGATGCTCGGCGGCGATGCGGTCGGCGAGGGCCGGCGCCTCGTCGAGCGAGCGGAGCACGATCGTGGCGCCGTAGACGCTCCAGCTCTCGCCGGCGATGTTGCCGCGCGGCAGGGTCGCGAGCTGGCGCAGGACGGCGGCCTCGGTGGCGTCGGCGAGGGCCTCGTCGTCGGTCATCAGGATCGACTGTGCGGCGGGATCGTGCTCGGCCTGGGCGAGCAGGTCCGCGGCCAGAGTCTCGGGATCGTTGTGGCGGTCGGCGATGATCAGCACCTCCGAGGGGCCGGCGATCGAATCGATGCCGACGGTGCCGAACACGCGCCGCTTCGCGGCGGCCACCCAGGCGTTGCCGGGGCCGACGATCTTGACCACCGGGCGGACGGTCTCGGTGCCGTAGGCGAGGGCGGCGACGGCCTGCGCGCCGCCGATGCGGTAGATCTCCTCGACGCCGGAGTAGCGGGCGGCGGCGAGCACCAGCGGATTGAGCTCGCCCCGCGGCGAGGGCACCACCATGACGATGCGCGGCACGCCCGCGACCCTGGCCGGGACGGCGTTCATGAGGACGGAGCTCGGATAGGAGGCGAGGCCGCCGGGCACGTAGAGGCCGGCCGATTCGACGGCCGTCCAGCGGTGGCCCAGCTCGACGCCCGTCGGGTCGCGATAGCGGTCGTCGGCGGGAAGCTGGCGCGCATGGTGGTCGGCGATGCGGTCGCGCGCGAAGGCGAGCGCGGCGAGCGTTTCGGTGCTGCATTGCGCCAGCGCGGCGTCGACCTCGGCGGCGGTGACGCGGATGCCGGCCGTGGCGAGGTCGATGCCGTCGAAGCGGCGGCTCAGCTCGATCAGCGCCGCGTCGCCCCGGGCGCGGACGTCGGCGATGATGGCGGCGGCGGCGGCGTCGACGTCGTCCGACACCTCGCGCTTCTCGGCGAGCAGGGCCGAGAAGGCGGCGTCGAAGCCGGGGTCGCGTGTCGAAAGCCTCTTGGGCATCGGATCCTTTCAGCGGTGCGGGCCAGCCGCCGGGCCGCGCGTCATCGGGGCTCGTCGTCGTGCTGCGGCCGGCGTGCGGTCTGCCAGGCGGCGCCGAGATCCCTCAGCTCGGCCTCGATGCACTCGACGTGGAGCCGGAGCGCCGCGTCGCCGGCGAAGATCAGCATCACGTAGCCGTCCGGCGCGCCCTCGGCCAGGGGCTCCCAGGTCGCAGACAAGAGGTTCAGGAACCGCGTCTTGTCGGCGAGGTCGATTCCAGAGACCTGGGCGCCGAGCACGCGCTCGAAACGGAGGCCGGCGCGGCGGCGGACGTAGCGCGGCGAGCGGCGCCGCGAGGGTTCGGGCAGCTCGATGCCGTCGAAGCGGTTGCAGACGAGGGCGAAGCGGCGCTCGCGGGGGAGATAGGCCATGTCGCCGACCCGCACGATGGCATCCTGGAGGTTGGCTGACAGCACGCCGAGATCCTCGGCGTCGAGCGCGATCAGCTTCACGTCGGGCATCGGGCTGGAGTTCCCCTGGTGCGGCACGTCGCGGCGGCGGCGACGGCGCCGCGCGATCCTGGTCGTCGTCGTTGATAGCGACCGCTCACAGGGTGCGCAACCCGCGGCGGCGGCCGGGCGGCGGGCGAGCCTCAACCATGACCGGAGGTGGTGCGGCAGGCGGGGTGACACCGCCCGCCGGCGCGGCGCGAGGCTCCCGGGCAACGGGCCGGTTGTCGTTGTGCCGGCCCGCGCCGGCATGACGGGGGTGGGGCGGGCAGGCGTCGGAGCGACGGCGGACGTAGCCGCCCCTCACCCCGACCCTCTCCCCGCAGGAGGAGAGGGCGCGCGTGTGGCGATCGTCAGGAGGCGGTGAGCCGCTCGATGTCGGCGCCGCAGCGCGACAGCTTCTCCTCGAGGCGCTCGAAGCCGCGGTCGAGGTGGTAGACGCGGTTGATCGTGGTCTCGCCTTCGGCGGTCAAGGCGGCGATGACGAGCGACACCGAGGCGCGGAGGTCGGTGGCCATCACCGGCGCGCCCTGCAGCGCCTTGACGCCCTTGATCGTCGCGGTGTCGCCGTGGAGCTGGATGTCGGCGCCGAGGCGCGCCAGCTCCTGGACGTGCATGAAGCGGTTCTCGAAGATCGTCTCGCGGATCACGCTGGTGCCGCGGGCGCGGGTCATCAGCGCCATGAGCTGGGCCTGGAGATCGGTCGGGAAGCCGGGGAACGGTTGCGTCTCGATGCTGATCGGCTCGAGCCCGGCGCCGTTGCGGACGACGCGGATCGCGTCGTCGCTCTCGGTGACCTCGGCGCCGACGCGGCGGATGGCGTCGAGGGCGGTCGAGAGGTCGTGGCCGCGGGCGCCGGCGAGGGTCACGTCGCCGCCGGTCGCGGCCGTGGCCATGGCGAAGGTGCCGGCCTCGATCCGGTCCGGGAGCACGGTGTGGACCGCGCCTTCGAGCCGGTCGCGGCCCTGGATGCGCAGCGTCGAGGTGCCGATGCCGCCGATACGGACCCCCATCTTGACGAGGCAGTCGGCGACGTCGCCGACCTCGGGCTCGCGGGCGGCGTTCTCGATCACGGTCTCGCCCTTGGCGAGGGCGGCGGCGAGCAGCACGTTGTGGGTGGCGCCGACGGAGACCTTGGGGAAGATGATGCGGGCGCCGTGGAGGCCCTTCGGCGCCCTGGCGAGCACGTAGCCGCGGTCGATGTCGATCTCGGCGCCGAGCGCCTTCAGGCCCTGCAGGTGGAGGTCGACGGGGCGGGTGCCGATGGCGCAGCCGCCGGGCAAGGAGACCTTGGCCACGCCCATGCGCGCGATCAAGGGGCCGAGCACCCAGAAGCTGGCGCGCATCCGCGACACCATCTCGTAGGGGGCGGTGGTGTCGACGATGTCGCGGGCAGTGAGATGGAAGGTCTCGCCGAGGTGGGCGGAGCCGCCGGGGCGCTTGCCGTCGACGGCGAGGTCGACGCCGTGGTTCCTGAGGATGCGCGCCAGGAGGTTGACGTCGGCGAGGTTGGGGACGTTCTTCAGCGTCAGCCGGTCGGCCGTCAACATGCTGGCGATCATCAGCGGCAGCGCCGCGTTCTTCGCCCCCGAAATCGGAATCGTGCCCTCGAGCTTCCTGCCACCGACGATCCTGATGCGATCCATGAAAGCCCTTCGTGGTGTGTGCGGCGCGGCCTTGGCGCGGGCTGGGGTGCGTGGCCGGGGCGGCCGCGGCACAGTCGTTTCGGCGGGGCGCGTCCTTTGGCCCGGCACAGCGCGCGTCGGCGGCCATGATTAGTTGCTTCGCGCCCTCGACAGCAAGAGCGGCGATGGAGGGGGCTGTGCCCGAAACGACGCAGTCGGGGAGAAGGGCGGCGCTCCGGGCCCGGCCGGCGACGGCGGTGCGGGGTCAACCGGTCGGCGCGAGGCACTCCTTGAGGCTCTGCGCGAGGCCGCGCAGCAGGGCGGGGTAGAGGTCGGGTCCGGCGGCCAGCAGCCCGCCCTCGGGATCGAGCGTGCCAGTGCGCGCCGAGGTGCCCTCGACCACGGTGTCGACGAGCTTCGACCTGAACTGCGGCTCGGCGAAGACGCAGGCTGCGGAGAGCTTGCCGATCTTGTCGCGGATCGCCTTGAGGCGCCGCGCCGACGGCTGCACCTCGGGGCTGACGGTGATGGTGCCCGCCGCGGCGAGGCCGAACCGGCGCTCGAAATACTGGGTCGCGTCGTGGAAGACGATGAACGGGCGGTCTTTCAGAGGGGCGAGATCGCGGGCGATCTCCTCGGCGACGGTGGCGATACGCGCCTTGGTCGCCGTGGCGTTGGCGGCGTAGGTCGCCGCGTCGGCGGGGTTGGCGGCGGCCAAGGTCGCGGCGATGCGATCGACCATCAGGCGCGCGTTGTCGGGGTCGAGCCAGATGTGCGGATCCTTGCCGTCGGCTTCGTCGTGATCGTGGTCGTGGCCGTGCCGGCCGGCGCCGTGGCCCTTGCCGTGCGCGTGGGTCTCGAACGGGCCGCCGCGACGGCGGTCCAGCAGGGTCAGGCCGGGGGTCTCCTCGAGCGTCACGACGGTGACAGCTTTTGAAAGTGATTTCAATAGCTTGCCTGTGAACGGCTCGAGCCCCTCCGAGACCCGGAAGAAGACCCGCGCCTGGTTCACGGCGCGGGCGTCGGACGGCTTCATGGCGTAGGTGTGGGGCGAGGCGTTTCCGTCGACCAAGACCTTGGCCTGTCCGGTTGCACCCATGACGCTCGCCACCAGGGCGTGGATCGGTTTCGAGGTGGCGACCACGGTCATTTCGGCCGCGGTAGCCGCGGGCGGGGTCGACAAAAGGAATGCCGGCACCAGCGCCGCGACGGCGGCGCGGGCCCGCATCCCGGCAGGCGATCCGAACTGCATCATGGACGTTTCCTCTCGCATCGCGTGGCGGCCGTCCGGCCGTGCCCGGCCGACTCCGTGAGCATATTAAGTTATAATATACGTCTATTGTGGGGCGTGGAAGGGGGCAGTGAGGTGGGGAGGTCGTGAGGTGGTGAGGTGGTGAGGTCGTGAGGTCGTGAGGTCGTGAGGCAGTGGGGTCGTGAGGTGGTGAGGTCGTGAGTGGGAGGCGGGTAAGCGAGAGGGCGAGGTAGCGGGCAGGGGAGAGGGTGGGCGGGCAGGGGAGAAGGCAAGGGAGAAGGCAAGCGAGAGGGCAAGCGAAAGGGCAAGGGAGAGGGCGAAGGATCGGGCGGGGGAGAGGGTGGGCGGGCAGGGGAGAAGGCAAGGGAGAAGGCAAGCGAGAGGGCAAGGGAGAAGGCAAGCGAGAGGG
>JAKAML010000090.1 GCA_021812845.1 Pseudomonadota bacterium | reverse complement strand
GCTGTTCGAGAGCTTCTTGATCCGCGACACGGCATCGAGCACCTCCTTGGCATGGCCGTGCGCGGTATCGACCACGATAAGGTCGCAGCCGGCGGCGATCAGGAGCTCGGTTCGCTTGAAGCCGTCCTCGCCGACCGTGGTCGCCGCCGCGACCCGCAGCCGTCCTTCGGCATCCTTCGCGGCATGAGGATGCTTCTGCGCCTTCTCGATGTCCTTGACGGTGATGAGGCCGATGCAGCGATAGTCGTCGTCGACGACCAGGAGCTTCTCGATGCGGTGCTGATGCAGGAGCCGCATCGCCTCCTCGCGCGCCACCGAGCGCTTGACGGTGACGAGCTTGTCCTTGGTCATCAGCTCGGACACGGGCTGCTTCGGATTCGTCGCGAAGCGGACGTCACGATTGGTGAGGATGCCGACGAGACGGCCGTTCCTGTCTCCCTTGGCCTTGGTCTCGACCACCGGCACGCCGGAGATGCCGTTGCTCGACATCAGCTTCAGCGCCTCTTCGAGCGTCGCGCCGGGAGAGATCGTCACCGGATTGAGCACGATTCCGCTCTCGTAGCGCTTCACCGCCGCGACGTGCCTTGCCTGCTCCTCCGGATCGAGATTGCGATGGATGACGCCGATGCCGCCCTCCTGGGCGACGGCGATGGCGAGCCGCGCCTCGGTGACGGTGTCCATGGCGGACGACAGGATCGGCACCCGGAGCGCGATCGACTTCGTGACGTGGGTCGAGACGTCGACCTGCCCCGGCATCACCTCGGAGGCCCCCGGCACGAGCAGAACGTCGTCGAACGTCAACGCCAAATCCTGGTCCCCGAGCATTGGGCTCATGGCCATTCTGGTCTCCTGGAAGTGATCGGGGGCGACACGTTCGAGCCCCCCGAGGGCGAACATTGTCGCGCGGTCTATAGCACCAAGGTCAGGGGAGTGGAAGGTACCGCCCGTGCCCGCCCCCAGCGGGTTCGGTGTGTGCAGGCGGCCACATGTCCCGGCATATCGGAGTGGTTGCGGCGAAGGACTGGGCGCGCCTTCCCGATCCCGAGTTATTGGTAGTGATATGAGACGATTGCGCTTCGCCCGGCGATGGATCGCGGCTCTGGTCCTGGTCGCACTCTCCGCCCACCTCGGGGTGGCGGTGCGGCTTGCCGATCGCGCGGACCCGACGCCCCGAGCAGCCGGCACCGGCGCCGTTTACGTCGACGCGATTCTCGGTCCGACCGTGCTCTGCGCCGCCGGATCGCATCGCGCGCCGAGCGACGAGCAGACCACGGCGTCCGAAACGTGCCTGTTCTGCCAGCGCCTCGTCGATATTGCTCCGCCGCCGATACTCGGCCCGGCGCGGTTGCCGGCCGCATCGTTCGACACGCCGGCATCGAGGCCGACCGGCGTTTCGACGCTCGCGATCCACCTCGAGCGCGGCGTGGTCCGTGGTCGCGCGCCGCCGATGCGGCCGACGGCCTGAGTCTCGTCGCCGGACACGGTCGCGCGCTTCGCAGGCGGCGGCCGCCGCGGCAGATATCCCTTGCCCCATTCATCCGAAATCCGGCTGCGGCACGCCGCTACCGCTCCTCGAAGCGGTGCGCACCGCTGCCACGGGAGTTTCCACATGCGCAACCTGAAGATCCTGTTTCCGCTGCTGCTCGGCATCGGAACGGCATCGCCCTCCGTTCACGCCCACCACCCGAGCGCGGCCGGCGGCACCGGCAGTAGCGGCCCGATCAACGTCATCTCGGCGGCGACGCTCGAGCAGGGCCGCGGGTCGGCGGCGATCCTGTTCGAAGCGATCAGGCTCGATCCGCTGAGCAACGCCACGCTCGAGCATTTGGCCGGCAACCATGTTCATGCCCACAGCCTCGACAGCATCCTGTCTCCGTCTCTCGCCCTCGCCTACGGCGTGACCGGCAATCTGACCGTGAGCGTTCGCCTGCCGCTCGTCATGCGCAACGACATCCGCGAAGGCCATCATCATCATCACGGCGCGGGCGGAGCGGTGAACGAGGTCGAGCTTCGTGGCGACACCTCGGGCATCGGCGATCTGACGGTGATGGGCCAGTACCGGTTCCTCGGCAGCGGCATCGGGGGCACCGAGGCGGCATTGCTGTTCGGTATCAAGACGCCGACCGGGCGGACCGGGGAGCTCGACAACGCCGGCGGATTGTTCGACGCCGAGTTCCAGCCCGGCTCGGGATCGTGGGACGGGCTCTTCGGCCTTGCGATCTCGCAGCAACTCGGCGCCATCGCGCTGCACGCCAGCGGTCTCTACACCGTGGTGACGGAAGGCACGCAGGACACCGATCTCGGCGACCGCCTCCACTATGGCGTGGCCGTCAGCTACCGTCTCGGTGCGACAACGGCTGCACAAGGCCCCATGTACGTCGGCGCGCAGGCAAAGCACAGCCATGCCAGGGGAACGCCGCCGCACCTGCACGACGAGCCCGCCACGACACCCCGCCTGGCGGTCGATCTCCTCGTCGAGCTCAACGGTGAATGGAGCGCCAAGCAGAAGTCCGCCGGCGCCAGGGACGACAACTCGGGCGGCCATACGCTCTATCTCTCGCCCGGCGTCCGCCTGAGCTACGACACGGTGTCGGCCTTCGCGTCCGTCGGCATTCCCGTGGCGAACGAGCTGAACGGGTTTCAGGCCGAGCCCGACTGGCGGCTCTTCACCGGTGTCGCGGTGGCATTCTGAGCTTCGGAACGATGTGAAGCGGCGGATCGGCTCAAGCCCGGTCCGTCGCCTCGGCGCCATGACCTGCCGCCGCTCCGCGGAACCCGGTCGCCAGCACGTAGAGCTCGGCCGAATCGGACCGGCTGGCCGGCGGCTTGACGTGCCGCACGGTCGCGAAATTGCGCTTCAGGAGGTCGAGCAGCTCCCGCTCCGTGCCGCCCTGGAACACCTTGCACAAGAACGTCCCGCCCTTCGCCAGCACGTCGCAGGCGAAATGAGCGGCGGTCTCCGCGAGGCCCATGATCCGCAGATGATCGGTGCGTGTATGGCCGACCGTCGGCGCCGCCATGTCGGACAGCACGACGTCGGCGCCGCCGTCGCGCAGCAGCGCCTTGAGCTTCGGCTCGGCCTCGGGATCGGTGAAGTCCATAGTCACGATCGCGACGCCGGGCAGCGGCTCGACGCCGAGATAGTCGATGGCCACCACCTGGCCGCGGCCGGGCCCGACGCCGTCGAGCGCCCGCACGCGCTCGGCGGCGACCTGACTCCAGCCCCCGGGCGCGGCGCCGAGGTCGACGACCCTGAGGCCCGGCTTCAGGAAGCGGTGCCTGTCGTCGATCTCCTTGAGCTTGTAGGCGGCGCGCGACCGCATCCGTTCGCGCTTGGAGGCGTCGACGTAGGGATCGTTCAACTGCCGCTCGAGCCAGCGCGTGGACGAGGTCTTGCGCCGCTTCGCGGTCTTGACCCTGACGCGGAGCTGCCGCTGGCCGCCGCCCGGACCGCTGCCGCCGCCGCCCTTCCCCGAGCGCACGCCGCTCATCGCCCGCCCCGTCCGCGGAAGCGGCGCCGCCGCCCGTCGCGGTGGGCGCCGTCCTCGGTCATCAGCGTCATCAGGATGCCTTCCCGCAGTCCGCGATCGGCGACGCGCAACCGCTCGCACGGCCACATGCGGAGCATGGCCTCCAGGATGGCGCAGCCGGCGAGCACGAGATCGGCGCGGTCGCGGCCGATGCACGGCTCGGCGACGCGCTCCTCGTAGCTCTGCCTGAGCAGGCCGTCGGTGACGCGCTTCACGTCGCCCACGTCGAGCCAGCAGCCGTCCACTTTGGACCGGTCGTAGCGCTCGAGCCCGAGCTGGATGCCGGCGACGGTCGTCACCGTGCCCGAGGTGCCGAGCAGGTGCACCGAGCCCGCGAGCACGCGCTCGCGGAAGCCGGTATCGCGCTCGAACGGCGCCAGGAGCCCGGTCACGAACTCGACCATTGCCTCGAATTCGGCAAGTCCGACGTGTCGGCCGCCGAAGCGTTCCGCCAGCGTCACGACGCCGACCGGCAGCGACGTCCACGCCGCCATGCAGTTCTGGGCCTCGATGCGGCTCATGAACGCTTGGCGCCGGCCGCCGCCCTGCCGGAGATCGAGCCAGATCAGCTCGGACGAGCCGCCGCCGATGTCGAACACCAGCACGTAGTCGGTCGATTGATCGATCAGCGACGCGCAGCCGGAGACCGCGAGCCGCGCTTCGTCCTCGCGTGACAGGATTTCGATGTCGAGGCCAAGCTCGGACTTGACCTCGCGCAGGAAGCCGAGGCCGTTCTCGGCCACCCGGCAGGCTTCCGTCGCAACCAGTCGCGCCCGGTGCACCTGGGCCTTGGCCAGCTTGGCGGCGCAGACCCTCAGTGCGTCGCGCGTGCGCAGCATGGCAGCGTCGGAGAGCCGCCCGGTCTGCGCGACGCCTTCCCCCAGCCGGATGATGCGCGAGAAGGCGTCGACGACGCGGAATCCGCGGCGCGAGGGACGCGCCAGCAGCAGCCGGCAGTTGTTGGTGCCGAGGTCGAGCGCGCCGTAGATCTGGCCGCGATCCTCGGCGCCGAAACGGCCGCGATCACCCGCGCCGAACCGTTGAGACCCTTCGCCCACGCCCGGTCCGTGCCCCTGGAACACGGCCGGCCGGCTGTCGGACGGCGTCGCGACCGGCGGCCCAAGTTCAGCCGGCGACGTCCGTGTCGAGTTCGCGCCGGCCTGAGCCGGACGCGGCGGAGAGGATCGGGGCCACGCCGGGCCCGAGGACGACGGTTGTCCGTGCGGCGGACCGGACGGGAGACCCGGCACCTCGGCCGATTCGGCCGCGGGCGGGCTGCTCGGCTGCAGCATCGATCGATCGACGGACTGGGCTGGCGCACCGGCTCCGCCGTGCGAGCCGCCCGCGACACCGCCGTGCTCGACCGCCGCCGGCTGGCCTCGATCGCGGCCGAACTCGTGTTCTCCGATGCCGCGCACCGCCTCGACCCCAGCACCTGGCTTGCAACTTCCCGACCGGGGTCCGGGCCTTTGGCCCGTTCCTCGCAGCGGGAAGCGCCGTCATCAGGCGTCTCCTGGCTGAACTTGCCGGGCACTCTAACAGCTTCGCCCGAGTCGTAAAGGCGCGACCGCCGGATCGGCTATACTACCGTGCACCGACGACCCGAAAAGCACAGGCGCCGGCCGCCGCGCGATCGTCTTGGACTCCGCCTCGGAACCGCCGTCCCACGGAAGCTGTGGATATGCCTCGTTACTCTCCCCGGACCGGAGTGGTCCATGCCGCGGCCTCGCCCGACCGCCCCGTCGGCGCGGCCGGCCGACCGTTGTCCGAACCGCAGGCACCGTTTCGCCAGGGTCGCCGCGGATCGGGATGGGGCGCCGGATTCCTTGCCCTCGTCGGACTGACGGGGCTCTTGGCCGCGGTCCTTCCGTGCAGTGCGCGACAGGACGCCGCGCGAGATCCCGGTCTGGGGCGCCGCGCCGCCATCGAGGCCGCCGGCCGGCGCCTCGTCGCCGCCTACCCGGACCACCTCGCGGGTATCGATGGCGAGACGCTCGTGTGGCGGGACGGAACCCGGATGCCGCTCGACGACGGCGCGGGTCCGAAATCGTTCGCCGACTGGCTGTCGCGCCCGGACATCGAGGACATGCTGCGTCTCGCCTATCCGGCCGGCTCGCCGCCGGTGCCGCCGCCCGCCGACGAGGATCCGGGTCGGGCGCGCAACGCTGCCTTCTTCGACAAGATGTACGGCGACTGCCGTAGCGGCGGCGCCCGGCACCGGCTCGTCGAGATCGTCTGGCTGCCGCGCAAGGCCGGGCAGCGCCTCGAGGTCACCACCGTGAACGGTGTCGACAAGAGGCTCGAAGCGATCAGCCACGACCTCGACGCGCTGCCGGAGACGTTCGATCGCTACCTCGTCCCGTCGGCCGGGACGTTCAACTGCCGCCCCATCGCCGGCACGGACCGCGCCAGCGCGCATGGCTACGGCATCGCGATCGACATCGCGACCCGCCACGCCGACTACTGGCGATGGTCCTCGCCGGA
>JAKAML010000089.1 GCA_021812845.1 Pseudomonadota bacterium | reverse complement strand
ACCAAGCTGAGGACGATCCTGCGCTATCTCGGCACCTGCGACGGCGACATGGAGAAGGGCAACCTGCGCGCCGACGTCAACGTCTCGGTCAGGAAGCCCGGCGGTCCGCTCGGCACGCGCTGCGAGATCAAGAACGTGAACTCGATCCGCTTCATCGGCCAGGCGGTCGAGGTCGAGGCGCGGCGCCAGATCGACATCATCGAGGGCGGCGGCACGATCGACCAGGAGACGCGGCTGTTCGACGCGCAGAGGGGGGAGACGCGGTCGATGCGGTCGAAGGAGGAGGCACACGACTATCGCTACTTCCCCGATCCCGACCTCCTGCCGCTCGAGATGTCGAGCGACTATGTCGCGGATCTGAAGCGCCACCTGCCGGAGCTGCCCGACGAGAAGCGTATGCGGTTCATGGCGGACTTCGGCCTCTCGGCCTACGACGCCGGCGTGCTGATCGCCGAGCGGGAGCGTGCCGACTTCTTCGAGGCGGTGGCGAAGGGGCGTGACGGCAAGACGGCGGCGAACTGGGTCATCAACGAGCTTCTGGGCCGGCTCAACAGGGAGGGTCACGACATCGGCGACAGCCCGGTGTCGGCCAAACAGCTCGGCGGGCTCGTCGATCTCATCGGCGGCAACGTGATCTCCGGAAAGATCGCCAAGGATCTGTTCGAGATCCTGTGGACCGAGGGCGGCGATCCGTCGGAGATCGTGGAAGCGCGCGGAATGAAGCAGGTCACCGACACCGGCGCCATCGAGATGGCCGTCGACGCGATCTTCGCGGCCAACCCCGACAAGGTCGAGCAGGCGAAGGCCAAGCCGACCATGCTCGGCTGGTTCGTCGGGCAGGTGATGAAGCAGTCGGGCGGCAAGGCCAACCCGGCGGTGGTCAACGAGATCCTGAAGAAGAAGCTCGGGGTCTGACGCTCGACAGCCGAAGGCTCGTGTCGCTCCGATATGCACCGGCTCGAGTCATGGCCGGGCGACGGCACCTGCGATACGGGACGACCCGCACGATCGGCGCCGCTCGTGCCCAGTGGTGGCGCCCTCGGCCTCGGATTCGGTTTCGAGGCGGGGCGGGCCCGTGCGGCCGAAGCTCGGTCGGAGGCACCGGGTCGGGGATCCCTTCCACGCGGGTCGACTGGGCTCCGAAGGAGGCGGGGCTGCAACGAACGCCGGCTGCCGCGCGCACCGATGCCGTGGTTATGCTCGGTTCGCTGTCAAACGATCGAGCATAAGTGATTGAAAAACCGACATCTGTTGCGCGCCTGTCACCAATTCCCGCTCTTGCCGGAGTAGGTATTTTTCCGGGGTAGTTTCTCCTATGTGGCGTTTGTCGAAGGAGTAATCGCGTGATCAAGTTGCGTCATCTGGCGACCTGCGTCGCCGTCGCGGGTCTTGCGGCGGTCTTCGCCACCTCTGCCCGCGCCCACGGGCCGACGACCTGGAGCGGCGTCTACTTCGGCGCCAGTGCCGGCTGGTCCGGCTCGGAAGTCGACTGGGCCTTCAATCCCGCGATCGGCGGCGCCGCCAATCAGGCCTACTCGTTCAGTGACGACGACGCGGTCCTCGGTGCGCACATCGGCTATCAGCACCAGATGGGCAACCTCGTCCTGGGCGTCGAGGCGGGCTACATGCAAACTCTCGACGACGGCTCGCGACGCGCGCTGTTCGGCAATAACGCGGCGTTCGACTCCGAGGTCGAGATCGACGGCATCTTCACCATCGGCGGCCGGCTCGGATACACGCCGATGAGCAATGTTCTGCTCTATGCGACCGGCGGCTTCGCGACCGCCGAGATCGAATCGCGCGCGATCACCGTCGCAACCGGCGCCGTCGCTTTCGCGGCTCAAGAGCGGCACAACGGATGGTATGCGGGCGTCGGCGTCGACTATGCGATCTCGCCCAACGTCGTTGTCGGCATCGAGTATCAGCACATCAGTCTCGGGACCGAGCGGCACTGCCCGGACCCGACATGCCCCGGTGCGGGCGGCGGGTTCGTCGATCGCGACATCGATGCCGAGATCGACGTCGTGAAGGCGCGCGTGAGCTTCAAGTTCGGCGATCGGCCGGCGCCTGCGCCGCTGAAGTAGGCTCATCCGGACGGCCGAAAGCAGAGCGCTGCGAGATCGGGCCGCTCTCCACCGGAGGGCGGCCTTCCTGCGTCGGGAGATCTGCGCGCCGCCGCCATTCCTTGGATGCGGCGAATGGCGGTTGGGCAGGGCAGCCCCAGGTCCGCGCGGCGGTCCCACGCCGCACGCAGACGCCGGTCC
The DNA here is from genome assembly GCA_021812845.1 of Pseudomonadota bacterium. Lineage (GTDB taxonomy): Bacteria > Pseudomonadota > Alphaproteobacteria > Rhizobiales > Hyphomicrobiaceae > JAKAML01. The sequence goes on along the minus strand of JAKAML010000089.1, from coordinate 3,794 downwards.
TCCGCGGAGGCGGAACAGGAGGATGCGAGGTCTCGAACCCCGCACCAAAGCCGGCCACGGCAACCGGCGCACGGCGATGCCCAACGAGAGAATGGACGAAGCCGTCGGGTTCTGGGGCGGAAGGTCGGCTGGCTCGTCGCTGGTTCCCGGATCGAGTGCTGCGGGCCGACCGCGCACGAATGACGAGCAGGCAACGATTGCCGTCCCTTCGCGGCTGCGACGATGCGCGCGGACGGACGTGATTGACCACCGGGCCGCGGTCGGCCGATCCTTCTGCCTGAATTTCGGGCAAGGGCGCGACATGGCGGGCATCGATCAGCGACTGCGCGAGAGGATCGCGGCAACGGCGATCGGCCGGCTCATGGGCATCGAGCTGTCGCCGGTCGGGCACGTCGAGCGCCTGGTTTCCGCGGCGGGTGGGTTCGTTGCGATCCTGGTGCTGATCTCGTTCGAGAGGGATCTCCTGGGTCAGACCGGCGCGGCGATGCTGACCGGCTCCATGGGCGCGACGGCGGTGCTGCTGTTCGCGGTGCCGCACGGCGCGCTGTCGCAGCCCTGGGCGGTCGGAGTCGGCCACGTCGTCTCGGCGCTGGTCGGTGTCACCTGCGCGCGGCTCCTGCCAGGAAGCATGGTTGCGGCGGCGCTGGCAGTCGGGCTCGCCATCGCGCTCATGCACTACCTGCGCGCGATCCATCCTCCCGGCGGCGCGACGGCGCTGACGGCGGTGATCGGCGGCCCGCAGGTGCACGAGCTCGGCTACGCCTTCGTCGTCACCCCGGTGCTCGCAAACGCGCTGGTGATGCTCACGGCCGCGGTCGCGATCAATGCCGCCTTCGCCTGGCGGCGCTATCCGGCCGCTTGGGGCAGGACGTCCGTCGCGGCGGCGCCGCCGTCGTCGGCGGACGCGCTCTCGCACGCCGACTTCGTGGCCGCGCTGAGCCGCATCGGCACCTTCGTCGACATCAGCGAGCAGGAGTTCACGGCACTGCGGACGCTGATGCGCGAGGAGGCGGAGCGGCGGCGCCTGAAGCCCGAGGACATCCGGCTCGGCGGCTACTATTCGAACGGCGAGCAGGGGGCCGACTTCGCCGTGCGCCGGGTCGTCGACGAGGAGCCGGGGCGGGCCGACGGCCGCGTCATCTGGCGCGTCGTCGCGGGGCGCGAGCGCGACCAGCAGGGCCTCTCGACCCGCCGCGAGTTCGCGCAATGGGCCTGCTGCGAGGTGCAGCGCTCGGAGACGACCTGGATGCGACGGCCGACCGGGTAGCAGGCCGGGGGTCAGACGGGCTCGACGTAGAGCGGCATCCCGCCGCGCGGGCGCAGCGTGACGCGCGAGACGGGCTCGGGCAGGTGGCGGCCGTCCCAGCGGAAGCGCATGGCGCGCACCAGGGTGGCGAGCAGCACCTTGGCCTCGAGCATGGCGAAGCCCTGCCCGATGCAGATGCGCGGACCGGCCCCGAACGGCATGAACCGGGTGCGGGACATCGCCTTCTCGTGCTCGGGAAGAAAGCGGTCGGGGTCGAAGCGGTCGGGGTCGCGCCACAAGAGCCGGTGGCGGTGAATGGCGAAAATCGGCACCACGACCTGCGCGCCGACAGGGATGGTGGCGTCACCGATGGTGATCGGCCGCGATGGAGTGCGGGCCATGATCGGCGCCGGCGGATAGAGCCGCATGGCCTCCTTCAAGACGCGCTCGGTCACCGCGAGGCGGGCGACGTCGGCCGCCGCCGGCGGGCCGTCACGCGGCAGCACGGCCGTGGCCTCTTCCCGGACCCGATCCTGCCACTGCGGGGCGCGGGCGAGCAGATAGAGCGCCCAGGACAGCGCCTTGGCGGTCGTCTCGTGCCCGGCCTCGAGCAGCGTCGCGAGGTTGTCGACGACGAGGCCCGCGCTCATCGGCTCGCCGGTGTCGGGGTGACGCGCCTCGAGCAGGCGGCCGAGCAGATCGCCGCCCGCGGCGGCCGCGCCTTCCGACGACGGCCTGCGGCGGGCGACGATCGTCGCCACCGCGGCCCTGAGCCGTCGCGTCGCGTGCCAGTTGGCGGGCATGGCGGGATGCGGCATCCAGCGCGGCAGGTGCAGCAGGCCGTAGGCCACGGTCCAGGAAGTGTTGTCGAGATAGCGCTTGCCGGCCCGCATCACCGCGAGGCACTCGGAGGGATCAGCGCCGTGGAGCATGGTGCGGACGATGACGTCGAAGGTCGTCGCCGACATGTCCTGCTCGATGTCGGGAGGCGGAGCGTAGGGCGTCCGCTCGCGCCAGCGCGCGATCTGCGTCTCCGCGGCCATGCACATCGCCGGCACGTAGGCTTCGAGGCCGGCGGGGCGGAACAACGGTGCCAGGGCGCGCCGCTGCCAGCGCCACTCGGCGTGGTCGGAGGTGAGGATGCCGTGGCCGAGGATCGGATCGAAGACGCGGTGCTCGACTTCGGTCTTGAGCGTCGCGTCGCTGTCCTCGACGAGCAGTTGCGCGACGAGGTCGGGCGCCATGATCCAGGCGACGATGCGGCCCTGGACCGGCTCCTCGACGTGGACCGGTGTCTCGTAGACGGCGCGCGGCAGCGTGGTCAGCGGGTTCGAGACGCAGCGGCGCAGGAAAGAGGGGATCGAGAGCGGGCCGTCGGCGGGCTCGGCCGTCGGGGGGTAAAGGGCCGCGTCGCCGATCGCGTCCATGGTGTACTCCGCGTCCGTCCGCCCGATCCGGCGGCCGCCTCGCCGCCGTATCCCGTCCGCCCACGCACGCAACGTGAGCGCAGGAGGAGCGCGGCAGCGCCGAGCTGCCTCCGCCCGGGGGCGGCCGCTCAGCCGGCCGCGGTCTTGCGGCCGCGGGCGAGGCCGGCCACTTTCTTCAGACGCTTCCTCGCGCCGGCGGTGTTGCCCTGGCTGCGCGTGACCTTGGCGCGCGGGATTGCGCGGCGGCGCTTCTTTTTCTGGATCTCGATCTTGCGGGCGGTGCGTGCGGTCATGGCGTGTCGGGTCCGATGCGACGGGCGGCCGGCCCGTCGCCGCGCCGCTCCCTGGGATATCTGGAAGTGCGAAGCTCTAGGCGATCCCGTCCGTCAAGGCAAGGGGCAACGACCGGGGTCCAGATCGGTGTCCCAGATCGGGGCCCCAGATCGGGGCCAAGGACCGGGGTCGAAGACCGGCCGCTGCGGAGTGGTTGCCCGCACGGCGAGGACCGGTGCGGTGCCGGGCGCCGGTCCCGCGGTTCACTTCATCAGCCAGCCGAGACCGTAGCCCGGCGACAGGAAGGTGCCCGACCACAGCAGCGCCGACAGGGCGCTCGCCGGCAGGAACACCGGCCAGCGCATGTGCATGGCGCCGGCCACCACTGGGACGAACGGTCGCATCATGCCGAAGAACTTCGAGCCGACGATGCCGAGAGCGCCCCACTTCTTCTCGAAGGCGCGCGCCAGCACGTACCACTCGGGCTTGGCGCTGAACGGCCAGACGCCGGCGATGTCCTCCTTGAAGTAGCGGCCGGCCGAATAGGACACGATGTCTCCGAGGAAGGCGCCGGCGGCGCCCCACAGCCAGACCTCCCAGAACGTCCCCCCGGCCGCATGATGGAGCCCGCCGATGGCGAGGAACAGCAGGGTCGAAGGCACCAGTAGCGACAGAAAGACGATGCTTTCGGCGAAGCCGAGCGCGAACACGATCGGGCCGACGAAAGCAAGGTTCGCGGACACGAGGCCGAGCACCTCGGCGGTGATCCACTGCACGCCGTCGGCGATCATGGCGGGCCGTGCCCGGGGCAGACGATGGCGGCGGGTACGCGGCGTGGCCTGTGCAAG
>JAKAML010000088.1 GCA_021812845.1 Pseudomonadota bacterium | reverse complement strand
CCTCGACAGCCTGATGCATCTGGCCTTGCGCTGGGTCCGGCTCTAGGTTCCGCGAATGGCAGCGGGCAGGTTCATCACGTTCGAAGGCGGCGAGGGCACGGGCAAATCGACCCAGGTGCGCCGCCTGGCGGCTCGCCTGGCGGCGGCCGGCCGCGAGGTCGTCGTGACGCGCGAGCCCGGCGGCACGCCGCTCGGCGAGGCGATCAGGACACTGATCCTGTCGAGCCGGCCGGCGGTCGAGGCCGAGTTCCTGCTGTTCGCAGCGGCGCGCGCGGAGCACGTCGACAAGCTGATCCGCCCGGCACTGGCCGCGGGCAGATGGGTCGTCTGCGACCGCTACAGCGATTCGACCCGCGTCTATCAGGGCGTGCTCGCCGGCGTCGATCGCACGCTGATCGACGTCGTCGAAGCCGCAACCTCCCGCGCCGCCGTGCCGGACCTGACGGTCGTGCTCGACCTCCCCGTCGCGACCGGACTCGGGCGCGCCACGCGCCGCGGCGACCTCAACCGCTACGATGCCGAGAGCGTCGGCTATCACGAGCGCATCCGCCAGGGCTTCCTCGACATCGCCCGCGCCGACAGCGGGCGCTGTGTCGTCGTCGACGGCGGCGCGAGCGAGGACACCGTTGCCGAGGCGATCTGGTCGGCGCTCGGTGCCCGGCTCGGCGTCGGGGCGTCGTGATGGCTCGCGCGCCGCAGACGATCGAGATCGAGGAGTTGCCGGAGGCGGATCGGCTCGAGGGCTTCCCCCACCCGCGCGCGACCAAGGATCTGTTCGGACACGAGGATGTCGAGGCGATGCTCGGCGAGAGCGTCGCTGCGGGCCGCCTGCATCACGGCTGGCTGATCGCCGGACCTGACGGCATCGGCAAGGCGACCCTCGCCTATCGCTTCGCCCGCCACCTCTTCGCGAACCCCGCCGAACGGCAGTCGGCGACCGGCCTCGCGCCCGGCGAGGCCACGGCCGCGACGCGGCAGGTGCGGGCGCTGTCGCATCCTGGGCTGCTCGTCATCCGACGCGCCTACAACCTGAAGGACAAGCGGTTTCCGGCTACCATCCCGGTCGACGAGGTGCGCCGGCTGCGCTCGTTCCTCGCGCTGTCGGCGGGGGAGGGCGCGTGGCGGGTCGTGATCGTCGACAGCGCCGACGAGCTCAACGTCAACGCGGCCAACGCACTCCTCAAATCGCTGGAGGAGCCGCCGCCGCGGACGGTGTTCCTGCTCGTCTCGTCCGAGCCGGGGCGGCTCCTGCCGACAATCCGCTCGCGCTGCCGGACCCTCGATCTCGCCCCGCTCGGGCGCGAGCCGCTGCGCCGTGCGGTCCGGCAGGCGTTGGCCGCCAGCGATCGGGCCGGGGAGCCGTCGCCCGCCGACTGGGCCGTTCTCGAGCGGCTGGCGCGCGGCAGCGTGCGCCGGGTTCTGGCGCTCGACGCCGGCGGCGGGCTCGCGCTCCACGCCTGGATCGAGACGCTGGCGAAAGGATTGCCGGCGGTCGACTGGGGCGCCGTGCACCAGCTCGCGGACGAGCTCGGCGGGACGGCCGCCGAGCAGCGGTTCGAGCTCTTCTTCGATCTCGTCCTCGACGCGCTCGCGACCTGGACGCGCGCCGCCGCGACGGAACGCGACGGCGACGACCCGCACGGCATCGCCCGGCGGCTCGTGGGACCGGCCCGGCTTGCCACGTTTGCGGAGCTGTGGGAAAGAGTGGCGCGCGCGAAGGCGGAAACCGTCGCGCTCAATCTCGACCGGAAGGCGCTCATCATCGACACGGTGCGCGAGCTGGAGGCCGCCGCGCGAGCCTGACCGCGCCGGCACCCTTCCCGTCCCGCCCGGAGGACGCCACCCAGTGGCTGAGAAGTTCTACATCACGACCGCGATCTCCTACCCGAACGGCGTGCCGCACGTCGGCCACGCCTACGAGGCGATCGCGACCGATGCCATCGCGCGCTTCGAGCGCTGCGACGGGAAGTCGGTGCTGTTCCTGACGGGGACCGACGAGCACGGCCTCAAGATGAAGCAGACCGCGGCCAGGGAAGGGATCACGCCGCGCGCGCTCGCCGACCGCAACGCGGCGCGCTTCCGCGAGATGGCGCGCGTGCTCGATCTGTCGAACGACGACTTCATCCGCACCACCGAGGCGCGCCACCATGCGGCGTGCCAGGAGCTCTGGCGGCGGATGGCCGCGGCCGGAGACATCTATCTCAAGAAGTACGGCGGCTGGTACTCGGTCCGCGACGAGACCTTCTACAAGGAAAGCGAGACCGAGATCAGGGACGGCAGGCGCTACGCGACGCCGACGGGAACCGAGGTCGAATGGACCGAGGAGGAGACGTTCTTCTTCCGGCTCTCGAAGTATCAGCAGCCCTTGCTCGACCACTACGCCGCGAACCCCGACTTCATCCTGCCGCCGGAACGAAGGAACGAGGTCGTGAGCTTCGTCGGCAGCGGGCTCGAGGATCTGTCGATCTCGCGGACCACGCTCGACTGGGGCATTCCGGTTCCGGGCCATCCCGGTCACGTCATGTACGTGTGGATCGACGCGCTCAACAACTACGTCACGGCGACCGGCGTGCTCGGCGGCGGCGACAAGCGCGAGGCGTACTGGCCGGCCGACGTGCACGTCATCGGCAAGGACATCGTCCGCTTCCACGCCATCTATTGGCCGGCATTCCTGATGAGCGCGGGGCTCCCGCTGCCCAGGCGCGTGTTCGGCCACGGGTTCGTGCTCGTCAAGGGCGAGAAGATGTCGAAGTCGGTCGGCAACGTGCTCGACCCGTTCGCGCTCGCCGAGCACTACGGCGTCGACCAGCTGCGCTACTTCTTCCTGCGCGAGGTGGCGTTCGGCCAGGACGGCAACTATTCGCCCGAGGCGATCGCGACCCGCATCAACGCCGACCTCGCCAACGGCCTCGGCAACCTCGCCCAGCGGTCGCTGGCGATGATCGCGAAGAACTTCGGAGGGCGGGTGCCGCAGCCAGGGCCGTTCACCGCAGCCGACACGGCGCTCATGGCCAAGGCCGACGCGCTCCATGCGACGGCCCGCGCCGCGATGGACCGGCAGGCGATCAAGAGCTGGCTCGATGCGGTGTGGGAGGTGATCGGCGAGGCGGACCGGTATTTCGCTTCGGAGAAGCCGTTCGACAAGGCGCTGCCGTTGGAGCGCAAGGGAACGATCCTCTACGTCACGGCCGAGGTCGTCCGCCAGCTCGCGATCCTGGTCCAGCCGGTCATGCCGCGCTCGGCCTCGAAGCTGCTCGATCTGCTCGCGGTGCCGGAAGACGCGGCCCGGACGTTCGCACGCCTCGGGTCGGCAGGCCGCCTGAAGCCCGGCACGGCGCTGCCCGAGCCGCAGGGCGTTTTCCCGCGCTATGTCGATCCCGCCGCCGAGGCGCAGAAGGCCGGAACCCAGTCCGCCGAGGCGCAGGCGGCGGCCAAGGCGGCCAAGGCCGCAAGGAGGGCCGAGAGCCAGGCGCGCCAGAAGCTGGCCAGGTCGCCGGGTGACGACCCATGATGCTCGTCGATCATCATTGCCATCTCGACTTCCCGCAGTTCGCCTCCGACCTCGACGGCGTCGTCGAGCGCGCGGCGGCCGCGGGCGTCGGCACGCTGGTGACGATCTCGACGCGCATCCGTCGCCTGCCCGACATCCTCGACATCGCCGAGCGCTTCCCCGACGTCTGGTGCTCGGTCGGCACCCATCCCCATCAGGCCGACGAGGAGCGCGGCATCGAGACGGCCGAGATCGTCCGCCTCTCGCGCCATCCCAAGGTGGTCGCGATCGGCGAGGCGGGGCTCGACTACTTCTACCGCCACGCCTCCCCGGAGGCGCAGGCCGAGGGCTTCCGCCGGCACATCGCCGCGGCGCGCGAGACCGGGCTGCCGCTCGAGATCCACACCCGCGACGCCGACGAGGCTACCCAGGCGATCCTCGAGGACGAGCACGCCAAGGGGGCGTTCCCGGCGATCCTGCACTGCTTCACCGGCGGGCGGCGGCTCGCGCTGCGCGCGGTCGAGCTCGGCCTCTACGTCTCGTTCTCCGGCGTCGCGAGCTTCAGGAAGGCCGAGGAGCTGCGCGCCATCGCCGCCGAGATCCCGCTCGACCGCATCCTGGTCGAGACCGACGCGCCGTTCCTCGCCCCCGAGCCGCACCGCGGGCGGACCAACGAGCCAGCCTACGTCGTGCACACGGCGGCCGCCATCGCCGGCGCGAGGGGCCTCACGCCCGAGGCCTTCGCGGCCGCCACGACGGCCAACTTCTTCCGCCTGTTCGAGAAGGCTCGACCGCCGTCATCGGCGGGCACGGGCGCCGGAGCGGCCGACGCATGAGCCATCGCTTCACGATCCTCGGCTGCGGCTCGTCCGGCGGCGTGCCGCGCATCGGCGCGATGTGGGGCCAGTGCGATCCCGCCAATCCCCGAAACCGCCGCCTGCGCTCGTCGGCGCTGGTCGAGCGGCTCGACGGCGGACGCCGCACGGCGGTCCTGATCGACACCTCGCCCGACCTGCGCGAGCAGCTCCTGTCCGTCCGTTGCGAGGCGCTCGACGGCGTGATCTACACCCACGACCACGCCGACCACACGCACGGCATCGACGACCTCAGGATGGTCGCCTACGCCATGAAGCGGCGGATCGAGATCCACGCCGATCCGGCGACCCAGCAGAGCCTAGAGCAGCGGTTCGGCTACTGCTTCGAGACGCCGCCCGGCTCGAGCTATGCGCCGATCCTCAAATCGCGCGCCATCGACCCGTCGCAGCCGATCCGCATCGAGGGTCCGGCGGGCGTAATCGAGGCGGTGCCGATCCCGCAGGTCCACGGTGACATCCCCTCGCTCGGCTTCCGCGTCGGTGCGCTCGCCTATTCGCCCGACATCAGCGCCCTGCCCGAGGCCTCGCAGGCGCTGCTCTCCGGGCTCGAAATCTGGATCGTCGACGCGCTCAGGCACGCGCCGCACCCGAGCCACTTCAACGTCAAGCAGGCGCTCGCCTGGATCGAGATCCTGAAGCCGCGCCGGGCCGTCCTGACCCACATGACGACCGATCTCGACTACGACACTCTGCGCCGCGCGCTGCCGCCCCATGTCGAGCCCGCCTACGACGGCATGGTGATCGCGTTCGAGTGACGGGGCGAGCCGGGCCGAGAACCGGCTTCAGCCGCCGTCGGCCGGCGCCGGCCGGCGCGCCGTCAGCCACTCGCGGAAGCTGAACGTGCGGCCGTTGAAGGCGCAGGCGGGGCTCGCCAGCTCGACGAACAGCGGCGCGAGCTCCTCCGGCGCCGGCAGCGACTCTGGCTTCTCGCCGGGAAAGGCCTTGGCGCGCATCTGGGTGCGGACCGGCCCCGGATTGACGAGATTGACGCGGACCTTCGTCGTCTCGACCTCGAGCGCGTAGGTGCGGGCCAGCACCTCGAGCCCGGCCTTGGACACCGCATAGGGTCCCCAATAGGCGAACTGGCCGCTGGCAGCGCCCGAGGTGACGAAGATCGCGCGGCCGGCATCGGAGCGCTGCAGCAGCGGATCGAGGGTCCGGATCAGCCGCCAGTTGGCCGAGAGGTTGGTCTCGATCACCTGCGTCCACGCCGCCTCGGTGACGTGCGCCAGGGGCGACAGCGGGCCGAGCGTGCCGGCGTTTCCGACCAGGATGTCGAGCCTGCCCCAGCGCTGGTAGATCGTCGGGCCGAGCTGGTCGACGCGCTCGCCCTTGCGCAGGTCGAGCTGCAGCAGCGTGGCGGTGCCGCCCTTCGCGCGGATCTCGTCGTCGAGCTCCTCGAGCGCGCCGCCGACGCGGCCGGTGACGATGACGTGCGCGCCGTCCCGGGCCATTGCGAGCGCGACCGCCCGACCGATGCCGCGCGATGCCCCGGTGACCAGGGCGATCCGCCCGTCGAGCCGCTTCGTCGTCGCCATCGCCGTCCTCGCCCTCGCTGTCGACCGCACCCGGCTCGCCGCCTGGCGGTCACCCGTCGCTCCGCGTGTCGTAGCCGCGACGGGGCGGGTGCGGCAAGCCGGCCGCACGGACATGGTTTCGCAGGGATCGCAGCCGGCCGCGGCGGGGCGGGCGCTACTTGACCTCGGCAAGGAGCGAAAGCTG
>JAKAML010000087.1 GCA_021812845.1 Pseudomonadota bacterium | reverse complement strand
AGGCGCACGATGCCGCCGGGCCGCGAGAAGCCGACCGCGTTGGACAGGAGATTGTAGAGCACCTGGCGCAGCCGGGCCTCGTCGGCGACCAGCATCCCGGCGTCGTCGGCGACGGCGATCTCGAGCACGAGGCCGTCGCGCTGCGCCCGCTCGGTGACGCCGCGCACGGCGCTGTCGATGACGTCGCGGATGACGACCGGCTCGAGCTTCAGCTCGAGCGAGCCGGCGTCGATGGTGGCGAGGTCGAGGATGTCGTCGATGATGGCGAGCAGCGTCTTGGACGAGGCGGAGATGTCGCCGAGATACTCGCGCTGCTTCGGATTCAAGGTGCCGAACAGCGGACTTTCGAGCAGCTCGGTGAAGCCGATGATGCTGTTCAAGGGCGTCCGGAGCTCGTAGGAGACGTGGCCGATGAACTGGTTCTTCAGCCGGTCGGCGACGACGAGCGCCTCGTTGCGCTCCTCGAGCGCGCGCTGGTAGCGCTTGGTGTCGGTGACGTCGGCGAAGGTCAACAGCGTCGCCCCGTCGGGCAGCGGCGTCGAGGCGTAGTCGATCACGCTGGCGTCGGGGCGCACCATCTGTCCCTCGATCGGCTCGCGCTGGTCGGTGAAGGAGGTGACCCTGCGGGCGATCCGGTCCCAGGTCGCGGGCTCGTCGTAGAGCACCCGGGCGAGCTGGCAGATCTCCTCGATGTGCGGCCGCTCGGCCAGCATCCGCTGCGACAGCTTCCAGATCCGCTCGAAGGCGATGTTGTGGAGCTGCAGGCGGCCGTCGGTGGCGAACACGGCGACGGCCTCCTTGAGGCTGTCGAGCGTCTCGCGCTGGACGCTGATGAGCGCGTTGTAGCTACTCTCGAGCGCGATGCGCTCGGTCTCGTCGACGTAGAGGTAGGTCAGCCCGCCGTCCGGCCTCTGCTCGGAGATGACGTGCAGCATCCGCCCGTCGGGCAGGTGCCACCACTCGTCGAGCGCCTCGCCGGTGTCGTAGCGTGACAGCGCGCGCGACTTCCATTCCGGGTACTTGACGACCTCGGGCAGCCGGCCGAGCGCGCGCAGGCGGTCGAGCACGGTGCCGTCCGCCGGGCCGGTCTCGAGCCAGCCGGCGTCGAGCTGCCACAGCTTCTGATAGGCCTCGTTGAAGAAGGTGAGCCGCCGCTCGCGGCTGAAGATCGCGACCGCCGTCGCCACGCGGTCGAGCGTGCGGTCGTAGGCGGCGACCTGCCGGTCGAGCTCGCCCTGGGCGCTTTCGAGGGCGGTGACGTCGATCGCCGCCCCGGCCGACTGCTCGTCGAGCGGCAGCACCACCACGTCGTGCGCCCGCCGCTCGCCGCCGACGACGAGGTGCAGCCGCTCGCGGAAGGTGTCGCGCCGGGCGAGGCGGCGCTCGATCGACTTGCGCTGACGCGATTCCAGGAGCTCGATCTGCCGCTCGACGGCCTCGCCCCGGCCCTCGACCTCGACCGCCTTGGCGTAGGCGGCGTTGACCCAGGAGATGCGGCCCTGCTGATCCTTGATCCAGACCGGCATCGGCAGCGCGTCGAGCAGCGCGCGGCTGGCGCGGATGTCGCGCGCCAGGACGAGGTGCTGGTCGATGATCTGGCCGAGGTCGCGCTTGTAGCCGGCGACGTCCTTGAGGCGGAGCACGGCGCGGGTGCTGGCGGCGCGGCCGTCGGCCTCGAGATGACCACCGGCAAGGGTGCGCAGGATCAGGCTGAACCCGCGACCCTCGAGAAACAGCGCGTCGAGCGCCTCCTTGAGCTCCGTCGCCGACTTCGGCTCGAGCCAGTGGCCGAAGCGGAGAAGTTCGGACTGCTCGAGCGGCAGCCCCGGGATGCCCTTGAGGCTGTGCGCGACGAGCTCCAGCGCGCCGCCGTGCTCCCAGAGCAGCAGCACCTGCGGGTCGGCGCCGTTGATCGCCTCCGAACGCGCGAGGCGCGCCCGGAGGGTGCCGAGCTCGGTCGCGGCGGCGCGGGCCTCGGCGCGGGCCGAGGCGATGGCGCGCCAGGCGAGCCAGCCGTCGGCGGCGGCCAGCGCCGCGACGAGCGCGACGAGGCCCGCCCGCTCGATGCCGTGCGCGGCGCCGGGGGCGACGACGGTCGGCGAGGAGATCGCCACCGACAAGATGCCCACCGCGGCGACGCTGCCGACGAACAGCGCGATGAGCTCGCGCCGCGTCTTGCGTTCCAGGTGGGCGGAGGCGGGTCTCGATCGCATCGGCGCTCCAGCGGCGCGCTCCCGGCGGGCCCGGACGCGGCGTGCGGATTGTGGCGGGACTTCGGGCCCGGCGACGCGATCGACGGCAGCCGGGCACAGGGCATCCGCCCCGGATGAGAGGCGAATCGCAGAGAATTATGAGGTCGCCGCCGCGGCAAGGCCAGAGGCCCCGGGGGCACACGAGAACGCAATCGGCGCCGCAGCGGGGTTCCCGATGCGGCGCCGACTGACGAAAGGCGCATTCGAGGCCTTTTTGGTGCGGGCGACGGCGGGCGGCGCCGCACGCCGCTCAGTAGCGGTAGTGGTCGGCCTTGTAGGGGCCCTCGGCCTTGACGCCGATGTAGTCGGCCTGGTCGGGACGCAGCTTGGTGAGCCTGACGCCGATCTTGTCGAGATGGAGGCGCGCGACCTTCTCGTCGAGGTGCTTCGGCAACGTGTAGACCTTCTTCTCGTACCTGCCGGGGTTGGTCCACAGCTCGACCTGGGCCAGGGTCTGGTTGGTGAACGACGCCGACATCACGAACGAGGGATGGCCCATGGCGTTGCCGAGGTTCACGAGCCGGCCCTCGGACAAGAGGATGATGCGCTTGCCATCGGGGAACTCGATCTCGTCGACCTGCGGCTTGATGTTGTGCCACTTCATGTTCTTGAGGCCGGCGACGTCGATCTCGTTGTCGAAGTGGCCGATGTTGCAGACGATGGCGCGGTCCTTCATGGACCGCATGTGGTCGGCGGTGATGACGTCCTTGTTGCCGGTGGCGGTGACGAAGATGTCGGCGCGCTTCGCCGCATCCTCCATGGTCGTCACCTCGTAGCCCTCCATGGCCGCCTGCAAGGCGCAGATCGGGTCGATCTCGGAGACCATGACGCGGCAGCCGGCCTGGCGCAGCGAGGCGGCCGAGCCCTTGCCGACGTCGCCGAAGCCGGCGACCATGGCGACCTTGCCCGCCATCATCACGTCGGTGCCGCGGCGGATGCCGTCGACGAGGCTCTCGCGGCAGCCGTAGAGATTGTCGAACTTCGACTTGGTGACGGCGTCGTTGACGTTGATCGCCGGGAACAGGAGCTGGCCCTTCTTCTGCATCTCGTAGAGGCGGTGCACGCCGGTCGTCGTCTCCTCCGACACGCCGCGGATCGCCTTGGCGATGTCGCCGAACCAGCCCCTGGGCTTCTCCTTCAGCATCCGCTTCAGGAGCGCGAAGAAGATGGTCTCCTCCTCGGAGCCGGGCTTGTCGAGGAACGCGGTGTCACCCCCTTCGGCGCGGAGACCGAGGTGGACGAACATGGTCGCGTCGCCGCCGTCGTCGAGGATCATGTTCGGCAGTCCGCCGTCCGACCACTCGAACAGCCTGGCGGTGTAGTCCCAGTAGTCGACGAGGCTCTCGCCCTTCCAGGCGAACACCGGGATGCCGGCCTTGGCGATGGCGGCGGCGGCATGGTCCTGGGTCGAGTAGATGTTGCACGACACCCAGCGGATGTCGGCGCCGAGCGCCTTCAGCGTCTCGATCAGCACCGCGGTCTGGATCGTCATGTGGAGCGAGCCGGCGATGCGGGCGCCGGCGAGCGGCTTCTTGGGGCCGTACTCGGCGCGGGTCGCCATCAGGCCCGGCATCTCGGTCTCGGCGATGGCGATTTCCTTGCGGCCCCACTCGGCGAGGCCGATGTCCTTCACGATGTAGTCGGCAGGCTTCGTCATCGATCGCTTCCTGTTGCTGTCGGTGGCGCACCGGTGGCGCGGCGCGCGGGCGCCTGGGCATGGTGGTCGACGCGGCGTCCCTGGTGCCGGCCCACCGTCGGCGGCGGACCTGGCGCGTGACGGCGTCCGACGGCTGCTATAGCGGCCGCGGCAGCGGCCGGCAACAGGATATAAACAAATCCTTATGTCTCGGGCCGGGTGTCTGGAGCCGTGACGGCTGGAGCGGCATGGCAGGGCGGCTCGAGGGGCGGCCGCGGGCAGCGGTCAGCCCCGGACCGTCGCGGGGTCGGAGAAGTTTTACCGCGGGTTATTGCTTAATAATCGGTAACAACTTTGAGTAAGATACAATAAAAATACGATATAAGTTTTGCTAAATCTCAATGCAAAAAAGTACTCACTAATCGACGGTCGGATTAACATTTTTACGATTCTTAAAAACTTCCGGGAATATATTCGAATTTACGGGCGAATTGTGCGCCTGACGTGTGTCAGTTCAGCGTAGCTGTCCAATGCCGACTTGCAGGAGTAGTGCCATGTCCAGGCGTGTTGTTTCGGGATGGATCGGGGTAACGGCCTCGGCGTCCGCGTGGGGCGCGCGCGGTGTCTCGGGGCCGAGGGACGACGTCCCTGCCGCGCCGCCGGCGCTGTACGAGCGCTTCGTGCGCGACCGCTCCGGCAACGTCGCCATGATCTTCGCGCTGATGTCGATGGGCATGTTCCTGATCGTCGGCACGGCGATCGACATCGGGCGCTGGCTGCACGCGCGCACGATCACGGTTTCGGCACTCGACGCGGCGGTGCTGGCGGCGGGCCGGATGCTGCAGATCAACGCCCTCGACGAGAACGCGGCCCTTGCCGCGGCACAGAGGTTCTATCAGGACAACACGGCCGGCCGCCCGCAGCTCGCGAGCGACACGATCGAGTTCGTGACGACGGACGGCGGCACCGCCATCACCGCTCAGGGCGCCGCCATTCTCGAGACGACGTTCCTCAAGCTCGGCGGGCTCTACACGCTGCCGTTGATGAAGCTCTCCGGCTCGGAGTACTCGAAAGCCGTGCTGGCCGTCGGCGGCAACGCAGAGGAAAGTGTCGAGATCTCGGTCATGCTCGACGTGTCGGGCTCGATGAGCGCGGGCACGAAGTTCTCCGACATGAAGGAAGCGGCGAAGGACCTCGTGAACATCGTCGTGTACGACAACCAGGGCTCGTTCTACTCGAAGGTCGGCATCGTCCCGTTCTCGTCCTACGTGCGGCCGCCGGCGTCCATGCTCGCCTCGGTGCGCGGTGCGGGGCCGTTCGCGAACCAGTCGCCGCTGATGCTGCTCGGCAGCATCATCACCCACCGCGCGACGCCGTGTGTCGCCGAGCGGGTCGGGACGCAGGCGTTCACCGACTCCCCGCCCGCCACCGGCCAGCTGGTGCTGCCGTCCTACTGGTCGTCGTCGACCTGCGAGATGGGCGAGAACTCGGAGATCGTGCCGCTGAGCAACAACAAGCAGCACCTCATGTCGCGCATCGACGGGCTCGCGATGTCGGGCAGCACGGCCGGCCATCTCGGCACCGCCTGGGCGTGGTATCTGCTGTCGCCGCACTGGGGCTCGGTGATGCCGGCCGGCAGCGCGGCGGGCGCATACGGCGACAAGAAGCTCAAGAAGATCGCGATCCTGATGACCGACGGCGAGTACAACACGCAGTACTGCAGCTCCGGCAACTACCGCGGCGTGCGCGACAAGACCTCGAACGGCTATTCGAGCCAGCGCGGCAACTGCACGGCGCCGAACGGAAAATCCGCAGATCAGGCCGTCGCGCTGTGCGCCGGCATGAAGCAGAAGGACATCACGGTCTACACGATCGGCTTCGACCTCGGCGGCAACCAGACGGCGATCAACACGCTCTCCGCCTGCGCCACCGACCCGACGAAGTTCTACAACGCCGCGAGCGGCGAGCAGTTGAGGCAGGCCTTCCGCGACATCGCGGTCAAGATCTCGAACCTCTACCTGTCGCGCTGATCCGACCGGACGCATGGACGACGAAGGGCCCCGGCGGCGACCGCCGGGGCCCTTCGGCCGTCGGCGCGATGCAGAGCCGCTATCCGTCGCCGACGCACTCCTCGCCGAACCCTGCCTCGACCAGCGCGACGAGCGCGTCGAGAGCCTCGGGCGCCTCGGGGCCGGTGGCGTCGAGGTGGAGCGTCGAGCCGGGGCCGGCCG
>JAKAML010000086.1 GCA_021812845.1 Pseudomonadota bacterium | reverse complement strand
GACAAGGTGATCTCGCATACCCTGGCGCGCGACGCGTTCGTCACCGGCGCGCCGGCGCTCCTCGACGCGATCCAGGCCACGCTCTTCGCCGAGGCCAAGGCGCGGCTCGACGGCAACATCGTGACCGGGCTCGCCACGTTCGACGAGGTTTCGGCATATTTCGGTGCCATGGACGGCGACGACGACGCCGGCCCGTTCAAGGGCTGGGTGAAAGTGCCGTGGGCGCGCCCGGACGGCGCCCAGCTCGACGCGATCGCCGACAGGCTCAAGGCTCTGAAGCTCACCATCCGGAACGCACCGCTGGACCAGGGCGAGGTCGCGGGAAAGTGCGTGTTCACCGGCGAGCCGGCCAAGGAGAACGTGCTGGTCGCGCGGGCGTACTGAGGCGCGTCGTTGGAGTGACCATGACCGCACAAGGCGGAAGACCGACATGACTGATTTGGCCGAGGCCCTGACTTCGCGCATCGACAACCTGGAAGCGCGGATCGCCTATCAGGACGAGACGATCGAGGCCCTGAACAGGACTGTCGTCGAGCAGTGGGCTCGGCTCGACGCAGCGCTGGCGCGGATCAGGCAGCTCGAGGCGCGCATCCGCGAGGTCCAGGTCAGCGCGATTCGCGATCCCGGCGATGAAGCCCCGCCGCCGCACTATTGAGGGTGCCCGAGGGCGCGGTTTGCGACAAAACGGTGGTGGTGGCGGCGCAAGCCTTGACCGCGCCACAGGGGCCTGCCAAGGGGTCTTGGCATCAAGTCCCCTCTCCCCGCTTGCGGGGAGTGGGTCAGGGTGAGGGCGGCCACCGGCGCCGCGGCGTATTTCCGCCCCTCACCCCGACCCTCTCCCCAGGCCGAGTGCAGAGGAACGGGGGAGGGAGAAGAGGCGCTGATGACGGTGGCGAATACCCTGACAGGCGGCCCCGAAGGCACCCGCCCGTTCTCGCCCTTCGAGTGGATGCTGGCCGGCCGCTACCTGCGCGCGCGGCGCAAGGAAGGGTTCATTTCCGTCATCGCCGGGTTCTCCTTCCTCGGCATAATGCTCGGCGTCGCGACCCTCATCATCGTGATGGCGGTGATGAACGGCTTCCGCAAGGATCTGTTCTCGAAGATCCTCGGGCTCAACGGCCACATCATTGTCCACAAGGTCGGCGAGCCGTTCGAGGATTACGCCGACATCGCCAAGAAGATCGCTGCCGTCCCCGGCGTCAGGCACGCACTCCCCCTGATCGAGGGCCAGGTGATGGTGTCGTCGAACGTGCACGCGGCGGGCGGCCTCGTGCGTGGGCTGGCCGAAGCCGATATCAAGTCGCTGCCGCTGGTCGCCAACAACCTCCGCTCCGGCTCCACGCTCGACGGCTTCGACACCGCGGGCGGCATTGCCGTCGGCGGCCGCATGGCGACCGCGCTCCGGGTCGACGTCGGCGACACCCTGACGCTCGTCTCCCCGCGCGGCGCGACGACGCCCTTCGGCACCTCGCCGCGCACCAAGGCCTATCCGGTGGTCGCCGTGTTCGAGCTCGGCATGTCCGAGTACGACCGCACCATGATCTTCATGCCGCTCGATGAATCGCAGAAGTATTTCGGCAAGCGCGGCGAGGTCGACGTGCTCGAGCTCGTCGTCGACGACCCCGAGAAGGTCGGCGACTACGCGCCGCTGATCCGCGCCGCGGGAGGGCCGACCATCCAGCTCAGTGACTGGCGACAGCGGAACGAGACGTTCTTCACCGTGCTCGAGGTCGAGCGCAACGTCATGTTCATCATCCTGTCGCTCATCATCCTGGTCGCGGCCTTGAACATCATCTCCGGAATGATGATGCTGGTGAAGGACAAGGGCCGCGACATCGCGGTGTTGAGGACCATGGGCGCCTCGAAGGCTTCCGTGATGCGCATCTTCCTCATCACCGGTGCCTCGATCGGCGTCGTCGGCACCATCGCCGGGCTGATCCTCGGCGTGGTGTTCTGCTGGAACATCGAGAGCGTGCGCCAGTTCGTGCAGTGGCTGACCTCGACCAAGCTGTTCGACCCGCAGGTCTACTACCTGACCAGGCTGCCGGCCGACATCGACGTCCGCGAGACGGTGTTCATCGTGCTGATGGCGCTGGCGCTGTCGGTGCTCGCCACGCTCTATCCGTCGTGGCGGGCGTCGAAGCTCGATCCGGTCGAAGCCCTGAGATACGAGTGAAGGGACCCGTGCAGGATCAATCGACACGCGGCGCGGTGCTACGGCTCGAAGGCCTCGAGCGGGCATTCCGCCAGGGCGGCCGCGATATCGTCGTGCTGCGCGGGGCGTCCGCGGTGCTGCATCCCGGACAGGCGGTGGCGCTCGTCGGTCCGTCGGGTGCGGGCAAGTCGACGCTCCTCCATATCGCGGGCCTGCTCGAGACCCCCGATGCCGGCCACGTCTGGGTCAACGGGCGCGACTGCGCGCGCATGTCCGACGACGAGCGCACGGCGGTGCGCCGCGCCGAGATGGGCTTCGTCTACCAGTTCCACCAGCTTCTCCCCGAGTTCTCGGCGCTCGAGAACGTGGTCGTCCCGCAGATGATCCTCGGGCGTCCGCGGCGCGAGGCGGAGGTGCGCGCGCGCGAGCTGCTGTCGGGGCTCGGCCTCGCCGCGCGCCTCGACCACCGCCCGGCCGAGCTTTCGGGCGGCGAGCAGCAGCGCACCGCCATCTGCCGCGCGCTCGCCAACAAGCCGTCGCTGATCCTCGCCGACGAGCCGACCGGCAACCTCGATCCGAAGACCTCCGAGCACGTCTTCCACGAGTTGATCGAGCTGTTCCGCGGCCAGGGCGTCGCGGCGCTGATCGCCACCCACAACATGGAGCTCGCCTCGCGCATGGACCGCGTGCTCCGGCTCGACGGCGGCCAGCTCGTCGAGATCGTGCCCGGCAGCGTGCGATGATCCGGGCGCGGCGTTCCCGGCCGGTGTTCGGACCGGCGGTGGCCGCGCTCGTTCTCGTCTCTTCGCCGGACGGCGTCGCGTGCGCCGGGGAGGTCGAGACGGTGCGCCCCCCGTCCGCCCCGGCGCGACCCGCGGCCGAGGTCGGCAGCATCGTGTCGGGGGGCGTGCGGCGCGAGTACCGGATCGTCGTCCCCGCGGCGGCGCGATCCGGCGTACCGCCGCCCGTCGTGATGCTGCTCCACGGCGCGCTCGGCGACAGTGCGCAGGTCGAGCGGTGGACCGGTCTGGCGGCGGTGGCGGAGCGGGAAGGATTCGTCGCCGTCTATCCGCAGGGGCTGGACGGCGCCTGGAACGACGGCCGCCCGCCGGAGCTGCGGTTCCGCGCCGCGCGCGGCGCCACTCGCGACGACGCGCGCTTTCTCCGCGATCTCGCCCGCCATCTCGTCGAGGCGGGATCGGCGGCGCCCGGCCGCATCTTCCTGGCCGGAATCTCGAATGGCGGCTACATGGCGGCACGCATGATCTGCGAGGCGGCCGAGCAGTTCGCGGGCTTCGCCATCCTGATCGCGAGCGCGCCGCGGAGCTATCGCCGCGACTGCCGTCCGGCGCGAGCCGCGCCGATCCTCGTGCTGAGCGGCACCGAGGATCGCCTCGTGCCGTGGGAGGGATACGTCCCCGACGGGCTTCCTCGCGACGGCGAGGTCGGCGTCCTTTCGGCGACAGAGCACGGCGCGCTCTGGGCGGACAGGAACGGCTGCACCGGCTCGAGTGAAATCCGTCTCCACGACGCCGATCCTGCGGATGGCTCCGTGATCCTGCGCCGCGACTGGGCGGGGTGCGCCGCGGGCGGAGCGGTGACGCACTACGTCGTCGAGGGCGGCGGGCATCAGACGCCCTCGCTGCGCACGGGCGTCATGGACCAGGTCGTGGCCGCCTTCCTCGGTCCGCGCAACCGCGACGCCGAGACGGCCGAGCTGGTCTGGGAGTTCTTCAGGCGCGTGCCGGCGCCGGCCGGGCGCTGATCCGGACGGCGGGTTCGGGTGGCCGCGGCACTCCCTACTTCCAGTCGGCGTGGAACAGCAGACGGTCGAGCAGCCGGTTCTGGAACACCTGTATCAGGGTATTGAGATGGTCGATCTCCGACGCGATCTCGGCCGCGACGGCGTCCGGCACGCTGCCCTGCTGCTTGGCGCTGAGGATGCGGGTGTGCAGCCGGCGCATTCCGTAGTGGATGCTTCTCGGCTTCGCGGACGGGTCGAGGTCGGCGTCGTTGACGAGCATCAGCGCCACCTCGGGACCGGCGAACAGGCGGGTTCGGATCCGGATCGAGGTCAGGTTCTGGTTCCACTGGATGACGTCGCCGTAGTAGCTGGCCCACATCTCGTCGACCTTGCCGCTCTTCTCCTCGATCGCCCACAACAGGCGCTGGAGCGCGAAGAAGCGGCGGTTGACGAGCTGCGTGACCTCGTGCGCGAGATCCTTGCCCTCGCGGAGCTGGTGCTGCAGCAGCTCGAATCGCTTCTGCCGCTTCCACTGCATGGACTGGAAGATGAAGGCGAGCAGCGAGCCGCCGGCGGTCGAAAGCACGATGGCGACGACGATCTTCTGCAGGTCGGCGTCGAAATAGCTCAGGACGCTGTCGACGATCATCGCTGATCCTCCCACGGCGGCGGTCGACGCCGCCGTCCGTCGTGTTGCAGCCGGTCCCGTCCCGCCGGACGGATCTGTGCATGGACACCGATCCGCCGCTCGCTCTGGCCCTCCATCGTGTACCGTTTGCCGCGATGACGATTCAACCGCAAAGCACCGGCACGCCACCCGCGACACTGGCAGCACCGGCCTTCATCCACCTGAAGGTGCATTCCGCCTACTCGCTGCTCGAAGGCGCGCTGCCGATCCCCACGATCGCCAAGCTCTCGGAAAAGCACGGCTTTCCGGCGGTGGCGCTGACCGATTCGGGAAACCTCTTCGGGGCGCTCGAGTTTTCCGACAAGCTCGCCGGCGCCGGCATCCAGCCGATCTGCGGCTGCACCGTCGCCATCGATTTCGGCGACGCCCCGCAGTCGGGAGCCTCCATCGCGGGCGGGCCCGCGCGCGCGGGCGCCAACGAGCCGCAGTCGCGTCCCGCCGGCGCCATCGCGCTCGTCGCCATGAACGAGCGCGGCTACGAGCATCTCATGAAGCTGTCGCGCGCCCTCTACTTCGACGTCGGCGAAACCGAGACGCCGCACGTCAAGGCGGGGCGGCTCGAGGAGCTGGGTGACGGGCTGATCGCGCTGACGGGCGGTCCCGACGGTCCCATCGACCGGGCGCTCCGCGACGGCCAGCGCGAGCTCGCCGTCGCGCGGCTGAAGTCGCTCGAGAAGATCTTCGGCAATCGCCTCTACGTCGAGATCCAGCGTCACGGCCTGCCGCACGAGCGGGCCACCGAGCCGCAGCTCGTCGCGCTCGCCTACGAGCGCGAGCTGCCGGTCGTCGCCACCAACGAGTGCTATTTCGCCACTCCCGACGACTATGAGGCGCACGACGCGCTGCTCTGCATCGCCGAGGGCCGCTACGTGGTCGAGGACGACCGCCGCCGCGTCTCGCGCGAGCACTACTTCAAGTCGGCCGACGAAATGGCGGCGCTGTTCAGGGATCTTCCCGAGGCGCTCGCCAACACGGTCGAGATCGCCAGGCGCTGTGCCTTCCGCCCGCGCGGCAGGAAGCCGATCCTGCCGAGTTTCGTCGGCGAGGGGGGCGCGACGCCCGAGGATCGCTTCGCGGCCGAGGCGGCCGAGTTGAAGCGTCAGGCCGAGGACGGGCTCGCGCAGCGCCTCGCCGTGACGCCCCTGGCCGACAACTTCACGCGCCAGGACTACGAGCAGCGCCTCGCGTTCGAGGTCGAGATCATCACCAGGATGAAGTTTCCCGGCTACTTCCTGATCGTCGCCGACTTCATCAAGTGGTCGAAGGCGAACGGCGTGCCGGTCGGCCCCGGCCGCGGCTCTGGCGCCGGCTCGCTCGTCGCCTGGGCGCTCACCATCACCGACCTCGATCCGCTGCGCTTCGGCCTCCTGTTCGAGCGCTTCCTCAACCCCGAGCGCGTGTCGATGCCCGATTTCGACATCGACTTCTGCCAGGAGAAGCGCGACCGGGTCATCCACTACGTGCAGCAGAAGTACGGCGCCGACCGGGTGGCGCAGATCATCACCCACGGCAAGCTGCAGGCCCGCGCCGTATTGCGCGACGTCGGCCGCGTGCTGCAGTTGCCCTACGGCCAGGTCGA
>JAKAML010000085.1 GCA_021812845.1 Pseudomonadota bacterium | reverse complement strand
GAGCGCGCGCGGGCCGAACTCCATGCGGCCCTGGAACCAGCCGACGGCCTCGCCCGCGTCGAGACGCCCGGCGGTCCGCGCGTAGAGGCCGTCGTCGCTCACGACCTCGAAGCGTGCACCGGCGTCGGCGAGCCGACGCTCGATCTCGGACTGGGCGAAGGCGGGGCCGAGGTAGGAGCCCGACAAGGCGTCGAGCGGGCCGCCTTCGGCACGCGGCTGACCGGCATGGATGCAGGCTGCGGCATAGGCGGCGCCGAGCGCGCCGCCGGCGTCGCCTGCCGCCGGCTGGACGAACACCCGCTCGAAGGCGCCGTCGCGCAGGATCTTGCCGTTGGCGACGCAGTTGAGCGCCACGCCCCCGGCGAGGCACAGGTTTGGAATACCGGTCGACCGCGCCAGGTCGCGCGTCATCCTGAGCATGACCTCCTCGGTCACCTTCTGCACCGAGGCGGCGAGGTCCATGTGCCGCTGCTCGAGCGGGCTTTCGGGCGCCCGCGGCGGCGCGCCGAACAGCTTGTGGAAGCGCTCGGAGGTCATGGTCAGGCCGGTCGCGTAGTCGAAATAGCGCTGATCGAGCCAGAACGAGCCGTCCGGCTTGACGTCGATCAGGTGCTCGAGGATGAGGTCGGCGTAGATCGGCTCGCCGTAGGGCGCGAGTCCCATCAGCTTGTACTCGCCCGAGTTGACGCGAAAGCCGCAGTAGTAGGTGAACGCCGAGTAGAGCAGGCCGAGCGAGTGCGGCCAGTGGATCTCCTTGACCGTCTCGAGCCGGCTGCCGCGGCCGATCGAGACCGACGCCGTCGCCCACTCGCCGACGCCGTCCATGGTCAACACCACCGCCTCCTCGAAGGGCGACGGATAGAACGCCGAGGCGGCGTGGCTCTGGTGGTGATCCGCGAACAGCAGCTTTTCCGCGATGCCGCGACCCGACCGCGAGAACGGCGCCAGCGCCCGCTCGAGGTTGCGCTTCTGGAACAGCTTGTCCTTGAGCCAGACCGGCATCGCCGTGCGGAACGAGGAGAACCCGCGCGGTGCATTGGCGAGATAGGTCTCGAGCAGGCGCTCGAACTTGACCAGCGGCTTCTCGAAGAAGGCGATGGCGTCGAGATCGTCGAGGTCGAGCCCGGCCTCGTCGAGGCAATAGCGCACCGACCGGGCCGGGAAGCGGAAGTCGTGCTTCTTGCGCGTGAAGCGCTCCTCCTGTGCCGCGGCCACGGGCTTGCCGTCGACGAGGAGTGCGGCGGCGCTGTCGTGGTAGTAGGCAGAGAGGCCGAGGATGCGCATGGGACGCATGGTCCTTTCGTGATGGCGGCGGGCGGCGGGCGGCGGCGTGGCGTGGGCGGCGCGGGACCGCTAGAACACGGTGTAGATGAACGGCGCCAGCGCCGAGCCCTGGGCGAGCACCAGCAGGCCGCCGACCAGGACCATCACGGCGATGATCGGGAACAGCCACCATTTGCGACGGGCGGTCATGTAGCGGCCGATCTCGGACATCAGTGACAGCATGGCGGTCTCCATTGGTGGGGTGGTGCGGCGGGGAGGGCCGGCGCCGGCCGTGCCCGCCAGAAGGTCGTGACAGGATGAAGCAAGGCCGATGCCATGACCGAGCCCGCCGGAGCGGGTCCGGGGCCGGCGTCAGAACTGGTCGCGCATGGTGCCGGCGGCGGGGCCGCGGGGGCGCCAATAGGTGGCCGCCAGTGGCGCGCGCCTGTTGCCCAGAGGATCGCGCAGGAGCTGCATCAGGAGCCCCGCCGGCACGATCAGGAGCGCGAACAGGATCAGCATGATGACCGGGCTCATCACCCGGTTGAGCAGCAGCGCGAGGCCGAACCACGCCCGGTTCAGGGCCGCCAGCCGGCTCGGCGCGAAGATCGCGAGGCCGGCGAGGGTGGCGGCGACGAGACCTGCGGACGCGACGAACGTCGCGCTGGAGCGCAGAAACACTGCGGCGACGATGGCGGCGGCGGCCAGGACGAGGCCGGTCGACCGCTCGGACGGCAGCGGCGGCATTTCGTGGGCGACCGGCTCGTGGCCGCCCGCCGCCGAGCCGTGGTGTGCCGCCGCCGCGTCTCCGGACGACCTGCTCTGAAGCCATTTGTGCATCTTTTTGACCCGGGTGGTTCGGGGGGCCCGCGCCCCAAGCTCGTTGACCGGTTGCGGCCACGCCGCTATACGACCTGCACTTCAGCCGCTCGGAATGGCAATTCCGGGCGGCATCCGTGTTTATGCGCTCGCAACGACCGGGCGGCCGCTCGACGCCGCCGCCCCGCCTGCGAGGCAAGGTTCGTACCAGAGAAGGAACGCGAGAATGGCCAATACCAAGTCGGCGAAGAAGGCGGCCCGCCAGGCCGTGCGCCGCACCGAGATCAATAAATCGCGCCGGTCGCAGCTCAAGACCGAGGTCCGTCGCGTCGAGGAGGCGATCGCCTCCGGCGACAAGGCGGCGGCCGCCGCGGCCATGAAGGTCGCCGAGCCGCTCCTGGCGCGCAACGGCCAGAAGGGCGTCGTGCCGAAAAAGGCAGCCAGCCGCAAGGTTTCCAGGCTCACGGCGCGCGTCAAGGCGATGGCGGGCTGATCGCAGCGCCGAAGGTCCGGTCACATGCTTCAAAATGTGACACATTCGCAACAGGGAATCCCCGGCGGCGTTCGCTGATGCACAATTTCTGAACGCGGATAACCACCGGAATTGAGGACGTAACTGGCGGACTCGCCTCGCTGCACCGCAGCCCCGAGACTCGATCGGTGGTTCCGGGAGCAATTAAAAAATGACGTTCGACGGCGCTTCCGGAAGGGGCGCCGTTCGGCTTTCTGGACCTCGTTCATGCCTGGGGAAAAGCGATTGAGAGTCAGCACTCTTATCCACCGGTGCTGTGGAAGGAATTGATCCCGCGGGACGGTATCGGGAGGGGGCTCGACGGCGCCGCTGCCGCACCCGTCCGGGGTTGCGTCGCGGGCTGTTAAAGAGTAGTTAACAACTACCGGCCGCCGAGAGGGTACTTGGTGTCGGCCGGTGTTGGAACCAGTACCGACGAGCGTATCGCCTGTCTTGGACGCATAAGGTCCACTAGGCGCTTCGTCCAGATAGTTCGCAACTCGAGTATTCGCCAGTTTTATACTTGGCGGATCTGGTAGCTGCATTCGCAATGGTGTCGAATGATCCTTGGCTGTGCCCGGGATCGCGAGGGTTCGACTCATCGTGACTGTAGGGAGGGTGCAGTGGGGTCGAGTGAATTGGATCGTCTCCCGGCCGGCGAAGGCCCGCGGTCACGCGGGGCCAGGCGGTGGAGAAGCGAGAAGGCCGGGCGCGGGGTGCGGACCCACGCCGGGCACGACGACGGCGGCACGGCGGTCGACCCCGAGGGGATCGACGGCGCCGCCGGACCAGACGGCGGGCCTGTGCCCGCCACCATGCAGAGACGGACCGGATCGACGACGGGTGGAGGCGTGAGGGCGCCTCTCCCGGAGCACGGTTGCGCCTGCACCGGGGGCCTCCTCCCGCGCCGGTTCCGACCGGCGTACCGGGCTCGGATCCACGGCAAGACGCGGCAGGGGGGCTTTCGGCCCGCGCCGTTCGAGGACGCTGCGTAACGCGTCCTAAGCACGACACCGGGGACGGGACGCGAGCGCACCGCAGCGGCGGCGGCGTGCGCGGCGGTCGCCGGCTGCGCATCAGAGGCATCAGAACAAGTTGCGGGGTAATGACATGCACTCTCACGCTTTGAACACGACGACTGCGCCGTCCTTCGATGCGCGCCCGGCTGAGAAGCCGGCGGCCGGGGGCGAGGCACAGTCGATCGAGGGACGCGGCGCCAAATCGCGCGCCATGCTGCGCGCGACACTCGGCGAGGACATCTATACGAGCTGGTTCGCGACGCTCGAGTTCGATGGCTTCGACGGCAAGACGGTCAGGACGTCGGTGCCGGTCCAATTCCTGCGCAAGTGGATCCAGTCGCACTATTCGGATCAGCTGCTGGCCTGCTGCGCCGCCGAGTTCAAGGGCGCGGAGCGGGTCGAGGTGGCCTGGCGTCAGCCGACGGCGCCCGCCAACCGCGGACCCTCGGTCTCGCCGGGCACCCAGCCCGGCCGCGACGATCGCGAGCCGCCGGCCGCGTCCGCCGCCGTCACGCCGACCGGTCCAGATACGCCAGGGCCGCGTCCCGGAGCCGCCGCCGTGCCCATCGCGCCCAATCCGGCCGGCCGAACCGGCGTCGGCGGGTTCGAGGGCTCGCCGCTCGACCCGCGCTACACCTTCGACAGCTTCGTCGTCGGCACCTCGAACCGGATGGCCCACGCCGGCGCCACCCAGGTCGCCGAGACGCTGCTCAACGGCACGCCGGGCTTCAATCCGCTCTACATCCATTCCGCGGTCGGCCTCGGCAAGACGCATCTTCTGCACGCCATCGCCTGGGAGGTGAAGCGCCGCGCTCCGCAGGCGCAGGTGCTCTATCTGACGGCCGAGCGCTTCCGCTATCAGTTCGTCGAGGCGCTGCGGAGCCAGGATCCGCTGGCGTTCAAGGACAAGTTCCGCGCCATCAACCTGCTCCTTATCGACGATCTCGAGTTCATGCAGGGCGAGCGGACCGAGCAGGAGTTCGACCACATCATCAACGCGCTGCTCGACGGCGGGCGGCAGGTCGTCGTCGCCTCGGCGCGGGCGCCGAACCACATCGACCGGCTCAACGAGCGGATGCGGTCGCGCCTCCAGCGCGGCCTCGTCTCCGAGATCGGCCCCCTCGACCACGAGCTGCGCCTGCGCGTCCTGGAGCGGCGTCTCTCGGACAAGCGGGCGATGGACCCCTCGTTCGAGCTCGGACGGGATGTGCTCGACCTGCTCGCCGACAGGCTGACCGAGAACGGGCGCGAGCTCGAGGGCGCGGTGACGCGCCTGCACGCCAACTGGCAGTACATGAAGACGCCGATCACCCTCGACATCGCGGAGACCGTGATCCGCGATCTCGTGCAGGGCATCGAGCCGCGGCGAATCAAGATCGAGGACATCCTGCGCATCGTGTCGCGCCACTTCGGCGTGTCGAAGGGGGATCTCCTGTCGCAGCGCCGGCACCGCTCGGTGGTGTGGCCGCGCCAGATCGGCATGTACCTCGCCAAGCAGCTCACGGCGCGCTCGCTGCCGGAGATCGGCCGCCGCTTCGGCAACAGGGATCATACGACCGTGCTGCACGCGATCCGCAAGATCGAAGGCGAGATCACCGGCAATCCGCGACTCCGGGACGAGATCGAGGAGTTGAAGAAGCTGCTCAATCACTGAGCTCGCGCTTCCGGCCGGCTCACGGCCGGGGCCGGGCCCGTCGAGGGGGCCCGACGAGGTTCGACCCGCCGCTCCCGGGGGCAAATGGGGGCGGCGGGATAGCGGGGCGGGAGCGGTGCCATCGGCGCCGCTCCCGAATTCGCATCCGGACGTCCCGGGCCGCCGTCCCGGTCGCGGGCGGAACCCGGCCCGGGCCTGGTTGCGGGTCAGGTCGCTCGCTTGGTCGCGGCGGGCCGGTGCCGCTTTCCCGCGGCCGCCGAAGTCCCCATCTAAGTCGGACCACGGGGGTGCCGCGCCCCTTGAAAACCATTGCGTTGTCGGGTCAAGTGCGCCTCCCGAGCGAGTCTAGGCCCGCGAATCGGGGGATCTCTCTGCCCAACGAGCCCGTCGCATCCGGCGACGGTCGCGCGGTTCCGGTTCCGGCCGCGATTTCAAAAGGATGCCGAGGAAAACCATGCGGCTTGTGATCGAACGCGGTGAACTGTTGCGGGCACTCGGCCACGTCACGAGCGTCGTCGAGCGGCGCACCACCATCCCGATCCTGTCGAACTTGATGCTGAAGGCGGCGAGCGGTGCGCTCGAGTTCAAGGCGACGGATCTCGAGCGCGAGGTGATCGAGGCGGTTCCCGCCGAGGTCGCCCAGCCCGGCGCTGTGACCGTTCCCGCCCACATGCTGCACGACATCGTGCGCAAGCTGCCGGACGGGGCCGAGGTCGAGATCAAGCGCGATGCCGACAAGGAGCGGCTGTCGATCACCGCCGGCCAGGCGCGGTTCAGCCTGCAGACCTTGCCGGCCGACGATTTCCCCGATCTCGCCGCCGGCGAGATGACGCACGAGTTCGAGGTCGCGAGCGCCGACCTGAAGCGGCTGATCGACAAGACGCGGTTCGCGATCTCGACCGAGGAGACCCGCTACTACCTCAACGGCATCTACCTCCAC
>JAKAML010000084.1 GCA_021812845.1 Pseudomonadota bacterium | reverse complement strand
ATGGCGCCGAGCGGTCCGGCGGCCGTGAACGCCGATTGCGGCGCCTCGCCGAAGCCCGGTGTCCGCGCGGCGGTCTCGACCGGCGGCGGTGCGGGCTTGCCTGAGCGGCCGCGCGAGACACGGGGCTTGGCGGTCGGCTCGGATCTCGGGGGGCGGGCCATCGGCGGAATATGGCGCGCGTTCGCGCCTGCGACAAGGCGCGTCCGGCGCCTGCCCACGGCGCTGACGCGATGGACGTCGAACGAGGATCGCCCGGCCGCGAGATGAGGTGGCCGGGCGCCTGGCACGCACCGTGGCGAGGCGCGCGAGGGCGCCTCGCCACATCCGTCGAGCGCGGTCAGCGCTTCGCTGCACGGCCTGCGACGACCGCACGGTCGAGCAGGTCGGTGCTCGTCACGATGCCGCGGACGCCGTGACCGTGGTCCTCCTGGAAGACGTTGCCGGCGCACCATTTTCCGAGCGAGTTGATGTCGAGCTTGGCGCAGCGCGGGCGCACGCTCCACGTCACCTGCAGCGGCGAGCACTTGGCTTGCGTGTAGCTCGGCCCCGTCGTCGACCCGCGATAGACCACGGGCTGGCCCGTCAGGCGCGGCAAGGCCTTGGGCTGGCGGCCGCTGTCGGCCACGTCGAACCGGGTGAAGTCGAGCGCCTTGCTGTCGTTGACGAGCACGAATACCTGCGCCTCGACGCGCAGCGAGGGATTGCTGCAGGTCGGGGAGCTGCAGGCGCCGAGGCCCTTCCCCGCCTTCACGTCGCAGGTCGAGTAGACCCAGTGCACCTCGATGGTGTCGCCCGGCTTGGCGCCCTTGCAGACCGGGTTTGCGGGCGGGGTCAGCTCGGCCGGCGTGAGTTTCGCCGTCTCGTTGCATTTGAAGCCGCCGTGCGTGCCGCCGCCGGACGTCACCACGTAGCCCGGTCCCCTGTGCTCGGCCTGGGCGTGGAAGTGGATGTTGCAGAGGTTCATCCCATCGACTGGTCCGGCCAGCGGAAACTTCACCGGGCTGGCGCCCTTCAGGCTGGTGATGTCGCGCGGCGCTTGCGGGCCGAATTGCTTGCAGACCTCTTCCCCGACGGCGGCACTGCCGCCCGCGGCAAGCACGAGACCTGCCATTCCCAAAGTCCGGGCCAGTTTCGTCATGTGCGCAATCTCCCCCTTTTCCCGAGTGTGGATTGAAGCGGATCATCAGATGTCCAACCGTGACATGGTTTCGACACAATCGCCCTGCGACCAATTTCCGCCCCCGTAGGTCGGGATTTTGTCCGTGGCTGGAGTCGTGCGACAGCCGAGCCCGAGCAACGATGGCAGCGGCGGCGGTGGGTTCGGCGCTCGTGGTGCCGGGATGGCGAGAGGAGCGAAGTGTCATGCGCGTTGAGCGATCAGGGACGACGGCCGGCCTCGCGGCCGGTGCGGTGGGAATGGCGGCGCTGCTCGCGGGCGCCTCGTTAGGCCCCGCGGCCGAAGCCGCCACCCAGCTTCCCTCCGGCAGCAAGGCGGTCACGGTCGTCGCCCGCGACGGCACACGGCAGGTGATCGGCCGCGCGGAGTTCACCCCGGACGGCGACGGCGCCAAGGTCGCCGTCGTGCTCGACGCGCCGGAGTTCACCGAGGAGTTCCTGTCGATGCGGCCGTTCCGCTGCCTCTCGGGGCCGAAGCAGATGTGGTGCCATCTCGTCTACCCCTACGGCACGCGCGCGCGCATCACCGCCTCCGATCTCGTCGATCTCGAGTACCAGTTGATGTTCATCTGGCGCACGCCCGACCGGGTCGGCGCCGACGCCTGGAACGGGCTCTATTTCAAGCTCGCGCTCGAGCCGGACGGCGGCATCGCGGGGGCGCTCCACGAGGCCGACTACAACGTGCTCGCGACGCCGCCGGCCGACACCTTCGCGCGCCCGGTCGGGCACGGCGACCTGACGCCGGCCGAGCCGGGGCGGCGGCTGTTCGACCGCATCGAGATCCGCTGACCGGCGACAGGCTGCATGGCGAGGCGAGCGGTATGAAATGGGCGCCCTGGATCATCGGCCTCGCGGGCCTCGCGGTGGTCGCCTACGGCCTTCTGCTCAACTGGAAGCATCCGCCGCGGGTGGTCGCCACGGCGACGATCGAGGTCGAGAATCCGCGGAACGGCCGCCGCGTGAAGCTCGGGACGCGCACGCTCGAGACCGCCGGCGGCGGCAGGATGACGGAGGTCGAGCTGCCCGGCGGCACCTGGATCGGCTGCACCGGCGGCGATTGCGCCAGGACCGTCCGCGACGAGCATTTCGAGCTGTTCGAGGCGCTGCGCGAGAAGGGCCACTGATCGCTCGGCGGTCCCGCCGCGACCACCATGCCGCTCCTCCACGTGGGGCCGCGCCTCCGCGTGGGGCCGGCTGGTCCGGGCGCCGCCCGGGTGGTAGGCTCGCCCTATTGCTGGAAGTCATTGATTGCGGGGTGCGTCATGTCCGCCGAACGTCCCTATCGCATCCTCAGCCTCGACGGCGGGGGCTCGTGGGCGCTGATCCAGGTGATGGCGCTGATCGAGATCTACGGACGCGACACCCGCGGCCACGACGTCCTCGCCGACTTCGACCTCGTGGCGGCGAATTCCGGCGGCAGCCTGACGCTCGGCGGTCTGTTCACCGACAAGACGCTCGGCGAGGTGCTCGACCAGAACTTTCTCGACGAGGCGAAGCGGCGCAGCGTGTTCACGGAGCTGCCGTTCGACATCGACTTCGACGACAGGCCGTTTCGCGCCATGTGGCACCGGCTGATGCGGCTGTTCGCCAACGTCGGCGCCAAGTACCGCACCGAGGCCAAGTACGACGGGCTCCGGGCGCTGCTCGATCCGGTCGGCGACCGCGACCTGCTCGACCTGCATTCCTGGGTCGGCGGCCGCAAGGGAACCGCGCCGCACGTCCTGATCGTCGGCTTCGACTACGACATGAGGCGGGCCAAGTTCTTCCGCTCCGACATCGGCAGCCTGTCGGGCAGCACGCCGTCGGAACAGCTCGGGGCCAGGCTCAGGGAGGATTTCGCCCATCCGCGGAGGCGGCTGCCGACCCTCGCCCAGGCGATCCACGCCTCGAGCAACGCGCCGGTGAAGTTCTTCATGTCGCCGGCCGAGATCGCCAACGGCGAGCACACCGAGCGCTACTGGGACGGCGCCATCGCCGGCTACAACAATCCCGTGCTGGCGGCACTCGTCGAGGCGCTGGCCAACCGCAACCGCTATCGCATCGGCACGCTCGCCGAGTTGACGATCCTCTCGCTCGGCACAGGCACCGTCGCGCGCCCGACCCACGGCCGGGCGGCGGACAAGCGACTGGTGGCGAGCGAGCGCAAGCTGTCGACGCTGCACGGCGACCTCGAGCAGCTCGCCATGAGCATCCTCGACGACCCGCCCGACAGCGCCACCTATACCGCGCACGTCATGCTCGGCCAGCCGCTGCCGGACCCGAACGGCTCCGGCGTCAGGCCGCCGGTCACCAACGGCAGCGTCGTCCGCATGAGCCCGGTCATCCGGCCGGTGCGCGACACCTGCAACGCCCCCTGGCGGCTGCCCGACGGCATGAAGCTCGGCGTCTTCGAGCAGCTGCGCGAGCTCGATCTCGACGCCGTCGACAAGGAGGATGTCGATCGGCTGGTCGAGGCCGGCCGGCTGTGGATCGCGGGCAGGCTGCCGAACCAGGCCATCCGCGAGAACAAGGAGTACGAGTGCCAGATCGGCCACGCCACCTTCGGCGAGGCGCTCGCGGCGTGGCGGGCGCTGGTCCAGCGCAGCGGCGGGATGCGCGGTCTGCAGCCGGAGGCGATCCGCAGTGCCGCCTTGGCCGCGGCGCTCAGGCCCGGCCCCGCCGAGGTGGTCACGCCTTGAGCCGCGCGATCGTAACCGCGGTGTCGCCCCAGGTGCGGCTGTCGATGGCGGCGAGCCCGGCCGGCAGTGCGACCGGCGTGCCGGCCCGCTCCTCGATCACGACGACCGCGCCCGCGGCGAGCCACTGCCCGGCAACGAGCGAAACGAGCGCCTTGTCGGCGAGGCCCTTGCCGTAGGGCGGATCGAGGAAGGCGAGATCGAACCGGCCCATGGTGCCGGCCGGGCCGAGGTCGGTCGCGTCGCGGCGGAAGATCCGCGTGACGCCGGTCAGCCCGAAGCTCTCGACGTTGCGGCGGATCAGGGCGCGGCTTTCGGCATTGTCCTCGACGAAGAGACAGGAGGCGGCGCCGCGCGAGATCGCCTCGAGGCCGAGCGCGCCGGTGCCCGCGAACAGGTCGGCGACGCGTGCGCCCGCGAGCGTGAAGCCGTCGACGCCGTGGGCGAGGATGTTGAACAGGCTTTCGCGCACGCGGTCGGAGGTCGGCCGCACGCCGTCGTGGGCAGGCGTCGCGAGCGAGCGTCCGCGCAGCGATCCGGCGACGATCCTCATCGCCGCCGGCCGCCGCCCGACGGTCCCTTCGCCGGTCGAGGCGCGACACCGGGCGGCCCCGGCCGCCAGCGCGCGGAGCGGTCGGCGCGGGTCTCGACGTCGTCGTCCGCCGTCCGCTGCCTTTTGGGTTTCGACGGATGGAGCGGACGGAAACGCTTCGGCTTCTCGGGCTCGAGCTCGCCGGTGAGGCCGAAGTCCGCCGCGAGCTTGGGCCCGAGCTGGTCGGCGAGCACGCGCCGCTTGACGAGCTCCACCGCCCCCTCTTTCAGGTCGAGGAGCTGGAACGGGCCGAACGAGATGCGGATCAGGCGGCCGACCTCGAGTCCGAGCGAGCCGAGGATCTTGCGGACTTCCCGGTTCTTGCCTTCCCGGAGCCCGACCGTCAGCCAGACGTTGGCGCCCTGGAAGGTGTCGAGCGTCGCCTCGACGGGACCGTAGGACACGCCTTCGATCTCGACGCCGTCCTCGAGCCTGTCGAGATCGGCCTGGGTGACGCGGCCCTTGGCGCGCACCCGGTAGCGCCTGAGCCAGCCGGTCGCCGGCAGCTCGAGGTGGCGGGCGAGTTCGCCGTCGTTGGTCAGGAGCAGCAGGCCCTCGGAATTGAAGTCGAGCCGGCCGATCGAGATCACCCGCGGCAGCTCGTCGGGCAGGCGGTCGAACACGGTCGGCCGGCCCTCGGGATCGGCGTGCGTGGTGACGAGGCCGCGCGGCTTGTGGTAGCGCCAGAGGCGGAGCGGCTCGGCCACCGGCAGCGGCTGGCCGTCGACCAGGATCTTGTGGCGCGGTCCGACGTCGAGGGCGGGCGTCGTCAGGAGGGTGCCGTTGACGCGGACGCGGCCGTCGGCGATCCAACGCTCGGCCTCGCGCCGCGAGCAGAGTCCGGCGCGGGCCATCGCCTTGGCGATCCGCATCGGCTCGGCGGCCGTGCCTGCGGGCCCGGCGCCCTCGGCTACGGCCTTCGGGCGCCGGCGGAGCGTGCGGCCGTCCCGGTGCGGCGGCGCGGCGGCGCTGCGGTGGCCGCCGGGGCCGGTCGGGCGGTCTTTCTTGTCGCGGCCTGTCTTGTCGCGGCCTGTCTCGTCGCGACCTGTCTTGTCGCGGTCTGTCTTGTCGCGGTCTGTCTTGTCGCGGTCGGGCATGGGGTCCGGCTCGGAATTGCGGGAGAGCGCTATATGACACCGGACGCGCGGCTCGGCCACATGGATCGCGCGCTCGCGCTCGCCGGCGAGGCCGCGACGCGCGGCGAGGTGCCGGTCGGGGCGGTGATCGTCGCGCCGGACGGACGGGTCGTGGCGATGGCGTCGAACCGCACGCGCGAGCTTGGCGACCCGACCGCCCACGCCGAGCTGCTGGCGATCCGGGCGGCCTGCGCCGCGCTCGGCGCCGAGCGGCTCACGGGCTCGGACCTCTACGTGACGCTCGAGCCCTGTCCGATGTGCGCGGCGGCGATCTCGTTCGCGCGCATCCGCCGGCTCTACTACGGCGCCTCCGATCCGAAGTCGGGCGGCGTCGAAGCGGGCCCGCGCGTCTTTGCTCACGCGACCTGCCATCACGCGCCGGAGGTCTATGCGGGCATCGGGGAACGGGAGGCATCGGCGCTGCTCAAGACGTTCTTCGCCGCGCGGCGGGAGTGACGCTCGCACCATTCGGCGTGCCGCCGCCCGTGCCCAGAGAAAAGTCCCTCACCTGCGCTTCGGGCATCCGCTCCCGTGCCGGGAGAGGAAAGTACCTCCCTCCGCAAGGGGGAGGGCGAGGGGAAAAGGCATTCGGGAGGGAGGGAAGGGGTATCGGGGAGGAAGGTCCGCAGGTCTCGACGCCTGCGAG
>JAKAML010000083.1 GCA_021812845.1 Pseudomonadota bacterium | reverse complement strand
CAAGACGGTCGTGTTCACCGGCACGCTCGTCGCCATGTCGCGGCCGGAGGCCAAGGCACAGGCCGAGCGGCTCGGGGCCAAGGTGGCGGGCTCGGTCTCGAAGAAGACCGACTACGTCGTGGCCGGTGCCGACGCCGGCTCCAAGCTCGAGAAGGCGCGCGAGCTCGGCGTCGCGGTGCTGACCGAGGAGGAGTGGCAAGCGATGATCGGCCGGGCGGGCGCCTAGGTGGCGCACCCGCGCGGGCGGCGCGGCGCAGTGGTGCCGAGGCGAGCCGATTCCGCTTGCCAACATCAGCCGAAGGTCTTACAAGGCTGCATCGGTTTTGGCCGGACAATCAGGCCGTTCCGCCTTGGTCTTCCCAGGCGCGCGCTTAGAATAATCCCCAATATCGACTGAGCGGGCCATCGTGCGGTGCAAGCCGTGCGCAGCCCTTACGTTCGTCTGTCTTCGAAAGGATACCCCCATGCAAATGGGCACCGTCAAGTTCTACAACACCCAGAAGGGCTACGGCTTCATCCAGCCGGACGCCGGCGGCAACGACGTGTTCGTCCACGCCACGGCGCTCGAGCGGGCCGGGATGCGCACGCTGAGCGAGGGCCAGAAGGTCCAGTTCGACACGCAGACCGACCGCCGCACCGGCAAGATCGCCGTCGGCAACATCCAGGCCGCCTGAGCGGTGGGACTTGACGACTGGGGCTCCGGCCCTCGATCATGACCAGGAAGACGCCGCCCGCACCCGCGTGGCGGCGTTTTCATTTGGCGGAGGGCCGTGCGCGTGAAAGATGGAGCTGACCCGCGCGACGTATCGAGCTGCCAGACTTGCGGCGCCTGCTGCGCCCATTCGGCCGAATGGCCGCGCTTCACCCTCGAGAGCGACGACGAGATCGCACGCATCCCCGAAGCGCTGATCGCCGCCGACCAGTCGGGAATGCGCTGCGTCGGCACTCGCTGCGCGGCGCTCGCGGGCGAGATCGGCCGCCGCGTCTCCTGTGCGGTCTATGCCGCGCGGCCCATCGTCTGCCGAGACTGCCTGCCCGGCGACGACGCCTGCGCGATGGCACGGGCAGGGGCGGGGATGCCGCCCTCGACGTGACGGCGGGCGCGTCGGTCGCTCAGAGCGGCGCCGTCGCAGCCTCGAGCCAGGCGCGGGTCTCGCGATCGAGCGCGGGGCCGATCTTCGCGCGCACCTCGGCGTGATAGGCGTCGAGCCACGCCCGCTCGGCTCCGGTCAGCATCGACGGGACCACCAGCCGGCGGTCGACGGGGACGAGCGTCAGCGTCTCGAACGCGAGCATCGCCCTGTCGCCGCCCGCCGGCACCGCCGGCGGCGTGACGAGCACGAGATTCTCGATGCGGATGCCGTAATGGCCGTCCTTGTAGTAGCCGGGCTCGTTCGAGCAGATCATTCCGGGCTCGAGCTTCTCCATGCCGGCGCGCGAGATCGACTGCGGTCCCTCGTGCACGGAGAGAAAGCTGCCGACGCCGTGGCCGGTGCCGTGGTCGTAGTCGAGCCCCGCTTCCCACAGCGCACGCCGGGCGAAGGGGTCGAGGTCGATGCCGCGAGTATCGGAAGGGAAGCGCGCAGTGGCGATCGCGATATGTCCCTTGAGCACGAGGGTGAACCGCCGACGCATCTCCGCGCTCGGCTTGCCGATTGCCACGGTGCGGGTGATGTCGGTCGTGCCGTCGGCGTACTGGGCGCCCGAATCGACCAGGAACAGCTCGCCCTTGCGCAGCACCCGGTTGGTCGAGCGCGTGACGCGGTAGTGGACGATGGCGCCGTTCGGACCCGACCCCGAGATGGTGTCGAACGAGATCTCTTTGAGCGCGCCCGTCGCGCGCCGGAACGCCTCCAGGCGCTCGACGGCACCGATCTCGTCGAGCCGGCCGCCCGCCGCCGTGCGGTCGAGCCAGGCGAGGAACCGCGCCATGGCCGCGCCGTCGCGGAGGTGGGCCGCGCGCGCACCCTCGATTTCGGTCGCGTTCTTGATTGCTTTCAGGGCGGTGATCGGGTCGGGCGCGCGGGCGACGCGGGACTTGCCGCCGAGGCGACGCTCGAAGGCCATGGCCGCCGTTGCCGGATTGAGCCGCACCCTGCGGCCGGCGGCCTCGAGCTCGCCGAGGCGCACGTCGAGGGCCGCGAGCGGCGACAAGGTGGCGATGGGGGCGAGATGCGCAGCCGCCTCGGGGCCGATCTTCTCGGGCGCGACGAAGAGCTCGGGTTTGCCCGTGCGCGGCACGATCGCGAACGCGAGCACGACCGGGGTGTGCGGCACGTCCGAGCCACGGACGTTGAACAGCCAGCAGACGTTGTCGGTCGCGGTCACGAGCAGGGCGGCGTGACCGTCGTCGGCGAGCCGGCGCTGGATGGCCGAGATCTTGTCCGCGGCCGGCCGTCCGGCGAGCGCGACGGGGTGGGGAACGACCGGACCCGAGGGCGGCGCCGGCCGTGCGCGGCCCCAGACCCGGTCGACGAGGTTCGAGGCCACGGGCTTCAGCCGCATCCCCTTCGGCTTCAGCGCCGCCGCCATGCGCTCGACCTGGGCGACCGTCACGAGGCGCGGATCGAAGCCGATCACGGCGCCCGGCGCCAGCGACGCGAGCATCCAGTCGATCGACGTGCGCGGCAGATCGACGACCTCGACGAGGCCGGTGTCGACTTCGGCCCGGGCCTGCACGCGGTAGCGGCCGTCCACGAACACCGCCGCCCTCTCGCGGCCGATCACCGCCTGTCCCGCCGAGCCGGTGAAGCCGGTCAGCCATGCGAGCCGCTCGGCCGACGCTGGCACGTACTCGCCCTGGAACTCGTCGGCGCGCGGCACGATGTAGGCGTCGAGGCGAAGCCGCTCGAGCTCGCGGCGCAACGCGATGACGGGGCTCGTGGCGGATCGGTCGGCGGACGGTCTGTCGAAGGTCTGGAACATGACCCTTTCTAGGCAGCGTTCGAAGCCGCCGCAACGGAGCGCCGCGCCGCCCCCCTTCGCCGCCACGGAGCTCCGGCCGGACATCGAGGAGGACACGGCAACCGATCATGCGAAAGGCGCAGGGCAGCGCTGCCCGGCGCGATCTACCGGAAACATGCTCGAATCCGTATGTTTGCGCCAGTCGCACCCGAACCGGAGGCCTCGAACCGAAGGCGGGTTGCACCGGAGGATCGGCCCCGCCCTTGCGGCGCGGAGGCCGTGAGCCGCCGGCATCTACAACAGAGTTGAGATGATCATGAGCACCATCCCGATGACCGCGGCCACCGTGCCGCATTCGACGTCCGGCGCCGCCGCGCCCACAAAGGGCCTTCTCGAACGCGCCTTCGCGGCGTGGTCGCGCTATCAGGCCCGCGTCGCCCGCGCCTATGTCGACCAGCAGTTGAAGCGCTTCTCGGACGAGGAGCTGAAGGACATGGGTTACGGCG
Organism: Pseudomonadota bacterium; assembly: GCA_021812845.1. Classification (GTDB taxonomy): domain Bacteria; phylum Pseudomonadota; class Alphaproteobacteria; order Rhizobiales; family Hyphomicrobiaceae; genus JAKAML01. Next base: position 2,919 of record JAKAML010000083.1, on the reverse strand, counting down.
GCCTCGACGTCGCGCGCATCCGCGCCGCCAGCGTGAACGTGCCGCAGCATTTCGTCTGAGCGCTTCTGCTCGGACCGCTGCGGCGCCAAGGCGTCCTGGCCGGGCAACCGGTCGGGACGTGTGAGACAGGGCCAAGCTCGGGGGACCAATTCGTCCCGGCCGGCTTGGCCTTTTTGCTGTGTCTGGTCCGGCGGGCGGTGACCCTCAGGCCCACCGCCGGCCACCGGCACGGCGCCCGCCGCGCCGCGCCAGCGTCAGCGTCGACCAGCCGGTGACGCGGTCGTGGCGGACCAATGTGAAGCCCGCCGCGAGATAGGCCGCCACGACCTCCCGCGCCTGAGACGTCAGCAATCCGGAGAGCACGAGCGCCGCGCCCGGCGCCGCGATCCGCGCCACGTTGCGCGCGAGCGCGATCAGCGGCGCCGCCAGGATGTTGGCGATCACGAGGTCGAACGGCGCGCTCGCGCGCACGGCGGGACGGTCGACGCCGTCGGCGTGGGCGACGCGGACCCGCCCCGCTGCCCCATTGCGGCGCATGTTGTCCTTCGCGACCACGACCGACTGGGCGTCGACGTCGGTCGCCAGGATGCGCGCGTGCGGCAGGACGCGCGCTGAGGCGATCGCGAGCACGCCCGAGCCGCTGCCGAGGTCGAGCACGCGCCGGTAGCTTGCCCGCCGCGTCAGCCGGTCGATCGCCAGAAGGCAGCCGTAGGTCGTCGCGTGGTGGGCGGTGCCGAACGCCTCGCCGGCGTCGATCAGGATGGCGTTCGGTCCGCGCGGCACGCGGTCGCTGTCGTGGCTGCCGTGGACCGTGAAGCGGCCGGCGACGACCGGCGGCAGCGCGGCCTGTGACAGCGCGACCCAGTTCAGGTCGGGGATCGGCTCGGGCGCGAGCGTCGGCAGCGGGCGCCCGAGCAGGGTCTCGATCGCGCGCTGCAATCCGGCCGCGTCCGGCTCGGCCGTGTAGTAGGCCTCGATGCGCCAGCCGTCGGCGCCGGCCTCGAACAGGGTCAGCGCATCGGGCGCCGGCTCGAGGAGATCCTGGAGCGCGCCGGCCATGACGCGCGCGGTGTCGCGGTCGGCGGCCGTTGCGGAGAGCTTGTGCTGTGACATCTGGGGCGAGGTGCTCGGCGATGGTGCGGCCGGCGATCGCAGAGGATCGCCGGCACGCCAGGAAATTCGACATGGCGGTGGCCGCGGGACGGCGCGGAGGCGGTCAGCCGGACCTCGGCACGGCCGCGCCCGACGGAACGCCGCCGGCCATCTTGCCGCCGAAGCCGGTGCCGCTGCCGTTGACACTCCCGTTGAGCCCTTCGAACTCGAAGCCCTCCGCGCTCACCGGATCGGGCAGCTCGTCGAGGAAGCGGTCCCATTTGGCGTCGAGGTGGAGCGCGGCCTGCCTCGGCGGCATCACGCCGAGATACCCGTCCGGCCCCTCGACGACGATGCCGTCGGCCATCAGCCGGCGCAGCGCGTCCTCGAGGTCGAAGTTCACCTGCACCCCGAAGCTCGAATAGAGATACTGCTCGATCGCGGCATCGATCGCCGGGAGGTCGCGGTGCCGGGCGCGCTCCTTGAGCAGCACCGTGTAGAGCAGCATCTCCTCCTTGACGTCCTCCTCGGCGGCGCGGTCGGCGAGCTTAAGCATCACGCCGCGGTTGTCGGCCATGGCGTGGAAATAGAGGTTCTGCGCCATGACGACCATGTAGCGCTGCTTCTGGTTCATGAAGTTCATGGCCTGGCGGAAGGCGATGGTGCCGAGGCCGAACACCGCGCCCGCAGCGGCGATCGGGTTCGAGGCGACGAGGGCGAGCTTGCCCGCCGCGCCGACCGCTCCCATGCCGAGGCCGCCGGTGGCGGTGGCGCCGAGCTTCAGCTTGTCCATCAGGCGGAACTTCACCTGCGTGTTGGGGAACACCATCTCGACGTCGCTCCTCGGGATGTTCTTGAAGAGCTTCATGTAGATGTTCCCCTCCTTGACCTGCGGCGGCAGGAGGGCGCGGAGCTTCTTGACGCGCTTGATCGCGTCCTCGCGGTTGAGCTTGTTGCGCAGCATCTCCTCGCGGACGCGGGCGTCGAACGGCTTCAGCTTGAACAGCAGGAACAGCCGCTGGAAGATCGGTACGTCGAACTCCTCCTTGCGCAGGAACTTTCGCAGCAGGCGGCGCTCGTTCTTCACCGTGCTCGCGCCGCGGTAGTAGATAAGGCACTCCTCGAACGCGCTGAAGTCGACGTGCAGGTCGAGCCCGTAATGGGTCTCGCGCGTCATGATGAGCTCGACGTCGCCCGGGTCGATGCGCCGGTAGTTGGCCTGCTCGAGGATGACCGTCATCTGTGCGATGACGCGCTTCTGCATGACATGGCGCTCGTCGTCGGAGAACTTGCGCGTCAACAGCAGGTCGGTGTCGGGATTGAACGGCTCGTAGGTTTGCTCGAGCTCGAGCAGGTCGGCGGAGTATTTCTGCTGCCGCCAGTAGTCGAGGTAGCGGAAGAAGCGCCGCACCTCCAGCGCCTCGCCGGCCGGCCACGCGGACGGGATGGTCAGGCGGTCCATCAGGGCGAACCGCGTCACCGGGATGAACTTCTCGCGCGTGTTCTCGACGTCGAGGTGGAGCACGGCATCGACGGCCTTGACCTCGGCTGCGACCACGTCCGGCGCGATGCCCGTATCGGCGGCCCTCACCTCGGTCGAGGCGGGGGGCGCCGCGCGCGCTGCACCGGCGGGCGGGGAACTGACGTCGGCCATGGTCATGTCGTGTCTCCCGATCACGGTCCGGTCGCCCGGCACCGTCACATGCCCGTCACAACGAACCGGCTCCCGCCGCAACGGTGGCGACGGAGCCTGCCCGTCGACGCCGGTCGACCGGACAGACCAGCCGACTGTCGCCCGCCGGAACGGGAAAATAAAGCGGCGCGAGA